>CAVYXS010000257.1:0-28438 GCA_963772205.1 uncultured cyanobacterium | reverse complement strand
ACCCGGAACCACAGCAAACACTGATGTTACCAAGTATGTCGATAGTGTTACTGGTCAAGTTGCACCAGGTGTAGTCAGAACATTTGGTTTCCAGCGTCTGATGAATTAAAAATTCAATACCCTCTTCAGTAGTGGAGAGGGTATTATACAACACAAATTGGGAAAGATAAGTCTAGCAATCAAAATTGTCAAAGTTTTTGAGGTGATTTATATGAAACGTCTTTCTATTGCAGGTTTAGGTGCATTGGCTCTCATAGCTACATTACCATGTATCAGTCAAATTCCCGGAATGGCAAATGCCCAAAATGTCAAAAATCAATCACAATTACAGTTACATTTAGAAGCAGAAAAACAAGTTGTCGCACAAGATCAGCAAGGTAAACAAAGCAAAACATGGGAACCATTAAAAGGTCAAACTGTGGTTAAACCAGGAGATGTTTTGCGTTACACCTTAATCGGCGAAAATAAGAGCGATCGCCAAGTTAAAAATCTCACCCTAAATCAACCAATTCCCCAAGGAATGGTATATGTGTTGAAATCTGCCAATGCTACCAACAATGCCAAAATTTCTTTCAGCATTGATTGCGGCCGCAGTTTTGCAGAAAATCCCACAATTAAAGTTACTCTTGCTAACGGTAAAGTTGAAACTCAACCAGCGCCAGCAAGTGCTTATACCAACCTCCGTTTTAATGTTCCTTTAGTAGCAGCAAAGACTACAGTCAAAGCAACTTATCAAGCTCAGGTACGCTGATATAGCAGGATGAGGTGAGTATAATTTCACCTCTCTTTTTCTAATTTATTTTTAATATTTTTTGAACATTTTTCCAAGATACCTAGGGTGGAAACTCTTAAACAAGTATTTTATTGCCTGCTGAACTTACTAATAAATAATTGATGACTTATAGCAAATAAATTACGTATAACAGGATTTTTATAATCTTGGATTTCTACATATAAATAATTCTATTAAAAAAATATGGCATCGTGCAGGAGATGGTTTTCGTGATTCGTTTTCAAAAAAGAAATCAAATCAACTTTAGTAAAAACTGCTTAAAAAGCCTAACATCAGCCGTAATACTTGTAATTAATTCATATAATTTTACGCCTATATTTGCAGAATCAGTTAATAACACAAATGCCTTGCCAGTAATTAAAAACCAAGCTACTTATACTTATGCAGATGCTACTAACAATAATGAATATTCAGGGTTTTCTAATCAGATAAATGTTAATAGTTCTGCGACTAGCTCAGAAAGTAGTTTAGTTGACCCCTTAGGGCGCATTTTAGGTTGTTCTGGCGCACTTTTGCCTGATTATACAGGTTTTTCGGTTGGTGTATACGAACCTGATCCGAACGATCCAACAGGCACAGCATTAGGCAAATTAGCTCCTCTGACGCGGACAGAATTACCTGATCTGCCTAACAATCAAATTCCCGGCGGAAAAGCACCAAATATTCAAAATAGTAACCCTTACTTTATTACGAATAACCCGGCGGGTACTTACAATTTTCTTTTAGATCCGAACAAGGGTCAAACAGATCCAGGTAAAACCTACATTTTTGTAGTCAATCCACCAGCAAATTCTACTATTTACAAGCAACGACGCATCAAGATCCAAATCGTTGCCAACACCAACAATAATAATAACAAGATTATTCAATATATTGCGACTTCCTTAGATGGTCAGCCAATCAGTCTCACCGGTGAAACTAAAGTAACTAATACAGCTGTCTTGGTTCCGAATGCAGAAGTAGTGGGACTGGACTTATTAGCTTTTGAATTCACCACCAACATGTGTCAAGCCAATCAGGTACAGCTGATCAAAACAGGCGATCGCGCTGCTGCTGAACCTGGAGATACGGTGATCTATCGCTTATCGGTAACAAATTTAGCTGATGCTGGGTTAAAAAATGTCGTCATTACCGACAACTTACCACTAGGATTCAACTTCTTAGCTAAATCTGTGCGCGGAGAGCTTGATGGAGTACCAGTAACTATTAACACTACATACAATAGCAACACGATCACATTCAGTACAGATGCAACCATACTCAGCCAGAAAGTTCTCAATATTGCCTATGCTGTACAACTAACCCCCGATGCAGTCAGGGGAACTGGTCTTAACAGTGCGATCGTGAATGCAAACCGAAATGATAACAATTTTAGTACCAAGGATGGTCCTGCAACCTATGGGTTAAAAATTGGTGCAGGAATTGTCTCTGACTGCGGTACTATCATCGGTCGCGTGTTTGTTGATAAAAACTTTGACGGTGAACAGCAACCTGATGAACCAGGGATACCGAATGCAGTGATTTTTTTGGAAGATGGTAATCGGATCACCACAGATCCTAATGGTTTATTCTCCGTCACGAATGCATTACCAGGAAACCACACAGGTGTACTAGATTTAAGCAGCGTTCCTGGTTACACTCTAGCGCCCAATCATAAATTCAAAGAACGCAATAGCCAATCTCGCTTAGTACATTTAGAGCCGGGTGGGTTAGTACGCATGAATTTTGCAGTTACCCCCGTAGTCAAGGAGGAAGTGAAGAAATGAAACCCAAATTTCCTCATCTAAATACTTTCAACCTGATGTTGATGGGGGCTATGCCGGTAGCTCTCAGCTTTGTTTTGTATCCCGCTATAGTGCAGGCGGAAACTAACAACAACGCCGAAATTTCTCACACAGCACCACAGGAAATTCCAGCAGCAGATATTGATACTAATTTGCCTTCAAAAATAGTAACTGAGGTATCAGGAGATGAGGAGAACAATATTACCCCATCTTCTCCAAATCAAATCCAACCATTTCAACCAGCAACTGATACCAATTTACCCAAAGGTTTACGTAAGCTAACACAAGCTACTGAAGAAAATACAATATCTTCTCCAAATCAAATCCAACCATTTCAACCAGCAACTGATACGAATTTACCCAAAAATTTACGCCAGCTAACACAAGCTACTGAAGAAAATACAATATCTTCTCCAAATCAAATCCAACCATTTCAACCAGCAACTAATACCAATTTGCCCAAAAATTTACGCAAGTTAGTAAGTGTTGGCGAAGAGAAGACAGATTTTATCTCCCAAGCCTCCCCAACCTCAACAGCCGTCAAAATCCTGACACCAACGGTAGGCAGCGTTGTCGATGTAGCCGCTACCACAGTGGTTGTGCAATTTACTACAGGTAATCAAGTAGAATTGCGAGTTAATGGTACATTGGTAGATGCTTCCGCAATTGGCAAGACAGAAACTGACGCCAGTAAGAACTTGGTAACGCAGACATGGTATGGTGTCTCGTTAAACGGCGGAGAAAATATTATCTCTGCACAAGTAGCAGGAGGAAAAGAAGCACCTGTTACCACGCGGGTAGTGGTACGGGGAGCGCCGCAGCAAATAAAACTAGAAACAGTTGAGTCTCATATCCCCGCTGATGGACGTTCTACGGCGACAATTCGGGGTCAACTGATTGATAAATATGGTAATCGCTCGAATCAAGATGCAGTGGTTACTCTCACATCCACCGCTGGAGAGTTTGTTGGTAAAGACTTCAAACCAGATCAACCGGGATTTCAGGTAGAGGCGAAAAAGGGAGAATTCACCGCTAATTTGCGATCGCTTCTCAAGGCGCAAACTGTAACAATTCGCGCCACAGCTAATGATTTAGAAGCCTTTACACAAGTACAATTTCAAACAGCGCTGCGTCCTAGTCTCGTCAGCGGTGTAGTTGATTTGCGTTTTGGAGCAAGAGGTACAGATTATTACAGCAGCTTCACTGATTTCCTCCCTGCTGACACAAACAACAAAACACAATTAGATTTTCACTCAGCGATATTTGCAACTGGCGCTCTTGGCGAATGGTTATTTACAGGTGCATATAACAGTTCTCGTCCCCTCAACCAAGGTTGTAACTGTGATAATCGCCTGTTTAAAACTTATCAATTCAACGAGCAAAACTATCCTGTCTACGGTGATAGCTCCAAAGTTGAAGCGATCGCGCCTTCGATTGATAGCGTATTTGTGCGTTTTGAGCGTTCAACCGGTATCCCCGGAACTGCTCCCGATTATGCTATGTGGGGGGACTACAACACCGAAGAATTTGCGCGATCGTCGCAACAATTCACCTCAATTACCCGACAACTCCACGGTTTTAAAGCCAACTACAATTTAGGAAACTTCCAAATTACAGGTTTTTACGGCAACAATTTACAAGGGTTTCAACGAGATACAATTGCTCCCGATGGCACCAGTGGCTATTATTTCCTTTCTCATCGCATACTAGTTCCAGGTAGCGAAAATGTCTTTATCGAGTTAGAAGAACTCAACCGTCCGGGTACTGTACTGCAAAGTCAACAACTTAGCCGGGGACAAGACTACGACATTGATTATGATCGCGGTACATTATTATTCCACGCACCGATTCTTCGCACTGATGTTGATCAAAATGGACAAGTTTTAGTCCGGCACATTGTTACTACCTATCAATACGACAGCCAGAACTCTGACGCCAATATCTATGCAGCTCGTTTACAATACCATTTTTCCCGCATCCTCAACCAAGAAAGTTGGCTAGCAGCCACTTACGTCAAAGAAAATCAAGGGGTGCGTGGCTTTGAACTTTATGGCGCAGATGCGATGATTGCTTTGGGTCGGCAAGGTAAATTAATCGCTGAATATGCCCATTCTACCAATAATTCTGAGGTGATGGGACAGGTAAAAGGTGACGCTTATCGCTTAGAAGCCCAAGGACCGATTTTCCATAATATCCAAGCACATGCTTATTATCGCTTTGCTGATACAGGCTTTGCGAATAACGCTACTATCAGTTTTGTACCAGATCAAACCCGCTATGGAGCAGAACTTACAGGTAAACTTTCTGCTACTACAAATCTGCGGTTACAATACGACCAGGAAAATAATTTCGGTATTGCACCTCAACCATTGGATACCTTTGAGGCGCTATTTTCACCAGCTTCCCAAGCAACTCCTGGGAGCCAAGTTGACAATTCACTCACAACAATTTCCGCTGGAATTCAACAACGCTTGGGTAAAGCTACTTTTGATGTCGATTGGATTCATCGTCACCAAGAAGACCGCATCCCTGATAATGCCTTAACTAGCAACTCCGATCAATTGCGATCGCGCCTGACACTCCCTCTGACAAATAAGCTAACTTTCCAGGCGCAAAATGAAGTCTCCCTCTCTTCTGATCAAAATACTCTTTATCCAAACCGCACTATTTTAGGTTTAAATTGGGCTGTAATTCCTGGTATTAATATCAATCTTGCCCAACAGTTTTATAGTAGCGGACAATTTGCAGGGAATTCCATCACCAGTTTAAGCATCAATGGCGAACATAAGTTAGGTACTGATACCACCTTAACAGGTCGTTACTCGATTTTAGGCGGTGCTAATGAACTGACGACCCAAGGTGCAATTGGTTTAAATAACCGCTGGATGATTGCTCATGGTTTACGGCTGAATCTAGCTTACGAACATGTATTTGGTAGCTTTTTTACACAGACTGGAGCAGGTCAGCAATTTGCTCAACCCTTTGCTCCTGGTCAAAGTGCCTCTGCTATTGGCTTTAATGGTGGCGATAGCTACAGCATAGGCTTAGAATATTCTGATAATCCGCAGTTTCAAGCCAGCGCCCGTTATGAACATCGCACTTCTGCTGGTGGTGAAAATACCGTAATTTCCGCTGCTGCTACAGGTAAAATTTCGCCATCTTTCACCGCCTTAGTGCGTTATCAACAAGCAAACTCTTCTAATCAACAACTTATCGGATTAGGAGATACAATCAACCTGAAAGTGGGTTTAGCCTACCGTGACCCCAAAAATGATAAATTTAACGCCTTATTGCGTTATGAATATCGCCAAAATCCAGCCACCATTCCTGATACAGTCCTTTTAGGTAGTGGTACTGGTTCAGAAGATCATACCTTTGCCTTAGAAGCTATCTATGCCCCAAATTGGCAGTGGGAATTTTATGGTAAATATGCTTTGCGTAACAGCACTTCTTACCTAGCCAACGATTTAGTAGGAACCAGTACAGTAAACTTGGCACAATTCCGGGCTACCTATCGCCTGGGATATAGCTGGGATTTAGTAGGTGAAGCGCGTGTGATTAACCAATCTGACTACACCGAAACAGGTTTTGTGATTGAAGCCGGGTACTACGTCAGTCCTAATCTGCGTGCTGCCGCTGGATATGTGCTTGGTAAAGTCGATGACCGAGATTTTTCTGGGACACGTTCGGCTGGTGGAGTTTATGTAGGCTTAACCCTGAAGCTGAACGAATTATTTGATGGCTTTGGACAGCAAAAACCGATTCCACAAAAGCCACAGGAATCCAGACAACGATAAATAATTAAAATAAGTAATTTTACTGAAAATAAACTTTTAATAAGTGGGAAATATAAAAAGTGATCCCTCGGTAGATTCTCAGATTATTTGATTTTCCTGGAAAAACACAGTATCAAGACGAGTTTATGACTAGCTTATATTCTAAAAACAGAAGACATAGGCTGATATCCGCCAAACACTGGGGAAATATACTAGCGTGTCTATTATTTTTACTATTATTTTTTGCTTCCTACTTCCTACCTGTGAGCGATCGCGATTCTCGTGTATTAGCACAGTCAATTATTCCCTGTGCTACTCCAGGTAAGGATGGTAGTGGGGGTAATTTGGCTGGGATTATCAACACTTACTATCCCAGTCCTGGTAATGCTTCTGTGAGTGCAGGCACAACGTCCATTCTTGTAGGTTCACCCTCTGGTAATTCAACAGCGATCGCTTCAGGGGATTTACTCCTAATTATCCAGATGCAGGATGCTGTCATTGACTCAAGTAATACCGATGCTTATGGTGATGGCATTGGCGGGGATGTGCCCAATATCACTGACCCCCAGCCAAGTACCGCTGCTAGTGGATGGATATCAACCAATGCAGGTAAATATGAATTTGTCACAGCGACTAGTGCTGTTAGTACTAGCTCTATCTCAATTGTGGGCTTAGGTGCCAACAACGGACTGATTAATAGTTACTTCAGTTCTCCGGCTAGTGCTACTCAAGGACAAAGGAGTTACCAAGTAATTCGAGTTCCCCAGTATTCTAGTGCTACTTTAGGCAATGCTACTGCTTTACCCTGGAATGGTTCTATAGGTGGAGTTTTGGTTTATGATATTGCGGGCAACCTTAACCTGACTGGAACTGTCAATGTTAGTGGTAGAGGATTTCGCGGTGGTGGTGGTCGCAGTCTTGGTGGTGCGGATAGCCCCAACACAGATTTTCGCACCATGTCTACCATCGACAAAAACGGTTCTAAAGGTGAGGGAATAGCTGGTACACCTCGCTTTATTAATATCACTAGTTTTGATGCTGCACTGAACCCAACTACCACACCTGCGGTTAGCGATAATGGTAGCGCTAATGAAGGTTATCCCAATGGTAGCTATGCTCGCGGCGCTCCAGGAACTGCTGGAGGTGGTAGGACCTGATGGCGATAGCTATGGTAATGACCAAAACTCTGGTGGGGGTGGGGGTAGTAATGGTGGTGACGGTGGTCGTGGTGGTAGAGCTTGGAGTTCGCAACTAACCACAGGAGGTTTTGGCGGAAAAGGGTTTAACCTAGCCGCCACAGATCGTCTGATTTTAGGTGGTGGTGGTGGTGCAGGTACAACCAATGACGGTTCCTACTACATCTCATCAAATGACAGTGGAAAAGGTGGCACTGGTGCTTATAGTAGCGGTGCTGCTGGTGGCGGCATCGTGATTATTCGGACTAATACTGTCAGCAACACAGGTTCAATTCTGGCTAACGGTGCTGATGCCCCTAATGTTACCCAAGATGGCGGTGGTGGGGGTGGTGCAGGTGGTAGCGTTTTAATCACAACTAAAATCGGTAGCCTTTCTGGATTGACTGTGAGTGTTACCGGTGGTAAAGGCGGTAATGCTGTTTTTCCTCAAGCACATGGGCCGGGCGGTGGCGGTGGTGGTGGTGTAATTGTCACTAATGGTCCACCAAATACTGTTACCGTAGCTGTGAATGGATTAGATGGGGGTCTTTCTGGTTTTACAGGCTCAGATATGTCCTTGCCTTTTGACTCGGAAGCAGGTACAGGACTGACAATACCACTAGTTGCAGGTAAAATACCTGGCATATCTTCTGGGGCAGAATGCTTACCGCAGCTATCTATAGTTAAAACTACAAGTACACCTAAAATTAATCAACAACCTACAGGTACTACTGCAACTTACACAATTACAGTATCTAATGCAGTTAACACAATAAATGCAACTAATGTTAATATCTCGGATCAGTTGCCTTCAGGCTTTACCTATGCATCCAATACTGCTCCTGTTCTCATCGGCGGCGCTACTCAAACTGCTACCACTGTCCCCACAGTAGGAAGTAATAATCCTTCTTGGGGTCAGTTTAACATTCCATCTGGCGGGCAAGTACAGATTACCTTTGTGGTTAATGTCGCAAATACTGTGGCAATAGGTACTTATCAAAATCCAGCAACCGCAACCTATATAGATCCTACAGGTACAAACAGTGTTAATTACGACCCTGCCTCTAGTACAGGTGAAGATGTGACAATTAGTGCATCGTTAGTTCCTAAATTGTTGCTTGTTAAACGCATCACCCGCATCAATAACCAAAATATAACCGACATTGTAGATGGTCGTAGTGATGTGCCTGTCAATGCTGCTAACTATGTACCATCACCACGAGACATAGATGATAATGATTCAAAATGGCCTACTAACTACTTGCGTGGCTTGATTAATGCTGGCACTGTTAAGCCAGGAGATGTATTAGAGTACAGTATCTACTTTCTTTCCAATGGTCAAGGTAGTGCTAATAATGTCAAAGTCTGTGATTTGGTGCCAACTAATGTCACTTTTTTACCTACGGCTTTTAATGGGTTAACTCCCAATGATGGTGGTTTACCTGGAGCAGATCAAGGCATAGCAATGGCTATAGGTTCTACTAATCCTACGGTATATTTTAGTAATGTAGCAGATAGCGATCGCGGACGTTTTTACGTAGCTAATGATTTAACCACACCATCATACTGCGGCACTAACACCAATGGGGCTGTAGAAGTTCAAATCACAGGGACTTCTGTTTTACCCAACCTACCCGCAGCTACTGATTCTGGTACACCAGTAAATTCCTATGGATTTGTACGTTTTCGCGCCCAGGTAAATTGAGGAAAAGTTAGGACTTTTTTGACTAGCCGCCACTAACGGGGGGAATTAACACCACTTCATCCCCATTTTGCAGAACGGTATCTGGTTTGACAAATATCAAATTAATACCAAATCGGGTAACATCGCGCCATTTACTGAGTTCGGGGTGTTCAGCAATGAGGCGATCGCAGACTGCACTGACCGATGTACCATTGGGAAATTCCAGCACCAGTTCTGACACCCCATAGGCTTCTTGATAGGCGGCGAACAGTTTGACAGTAATGGTAATCGCAGAATTAGACATAAAAATTTGGGGACTTCCAGTTGAAAAAATACCCGGCTTTGTAGGGTGCGTCAGAAAATAATACAACTGTAGCAGCCTAAATATCTAGGACTGACTCACCCTAGGAGATCAAAGTATTGGGTAAGTTATTTTTTGTAGTAAGCTGATGTGCAGCTAAATTGTATAACACGAAAACGCAAAATTATTGTAGTGCGGGCATCTTGCCCGCGTCCAATATACAAATTAAATACGCAACAGCTTAAGCACTTTAGTGCTTCAAAATCTAGGACTAAAGTCCAGACTACAAACTTATTCAGGGATGGGTGCACAATCTACCATCTTGTAATTTTATAAGATTTCTTTGCGAAAAACCAGAACTTTAAACCTGGTGGCGATAATACTTTAAGCTGACTCTCATCTGTATAGCTACAGACTGTTAAAGTCATAAATATTTCCAGTCCATCAACCTCAGGAACAAAAAAAATTCCCAGAAGTCTTTTTTGAGTTGAATTTTGAAGTTATTTATAAAGCATCACACAAGGAGTATCCATGACGGTTTCATCACAAGATCATTCGATTAGTCTGCCAACTAGTCCTAGCCTGGAGGTAGCTAGACAGGTGTATCAATACAACTACACCCATATTCCATCGGTGGCGATGGTGGATAAGCTACCACCAGGGGAAGATTTCTCTACTGACTGGTATTTGTTGTTAGCGGAACAGGTACGGTTGATTTTTGTCAATACCCTAATCGCTAACCGAGGTAATCACGGTTCCCAGTCAATCCGTGATGATGTCAAAATGTTTATTTTAGAAGCATTGGTGAAGGGAGCGATACCATTTCAAGTCAGCATTATTGCTAGACTGCTGCAAATTGTCCCCCAGTCTGTTGATTAAAGGCATATCCAAAGATTTCCGGGAAATTGATGACCTATTTTTTTCGCTGCTTAAGGAAAGCGGACTGACAATCTTTAAAGATGCGTTAAATCAACTGATGAATATGATGTATGAAGGACAACCCAAGGGACACGCAACCAGCCTAGAAGACTACGAAAAGTTGTTCCCAGTGATTGAGTTACCAGCGATCGCCAGCACGTTCCTAGAAGATGAAGTGTTTGCTTATATGCGAGTAGCTGGCTACAATCCGGTGATGATTGAACGGGTAACTAGCCCAGGCGATCGCTTTAAAGTTACAGATGAGCATTACCAAGCGGTGATGGGGCGTGAAGATTCATTAGCAGCAGCCGGCGAAGAAGGAAGACTCTATCTCGCAGATTATGGAATTTTAGATGGTGCAATCAATGGTACTTACCCACAGGAGCAAAAGTATCTCTATGCTCCCTTGGCTCTATTTGCTTTACCCAAAGGCTCAGACTCTAATCGGTTACTACGCCCAGTAGCTATTCAATGTGGCCAAACTCCCGGAGCAGATAACCCGGTGATTACCCCAAACTCTGGTAAATATGCCTGGTTGTTTGCTAAAACTGTTGTTCAGATAGCAGATGCCAACTTTCACGAAGCTGTTAGCCACCTCGCCCGAACACACTTGTTCGTTGGTGCTTTTGTCATGACAACCCATCGACAATTGCCGATAACCCATCCCCTTAGTCTGCTGCTACGCCCCCACTTCCAGGGCACTTTAGCAATCAACGATGCTGCTCAACGGATTCTCATCGCCCCTGAAGGAGGGGTTGATAGATTGCTTTCATCGACAATTGATAACTCTCGGATTTTCGTTGTCCGAGGATTGCAAAGCTATGGCTTCAATGCAGCCATGTTACCGCAGCAACTGCAACAGCGCGGTGTTGATGATCCCAAGGTGCTACCTGTTTATCCTTACCGAGATGATGCATTATTGGTGTGGAATGCCATTTATCAATGGGTGTTCGACTACCTGAACCTTTATTATACGACAGATGAAGACATTCAGAAAGACGCAGCCCTTCAAGCTTGGGCAGCCGAAGCCCAGGCTTACGATGGTAGTCGTGTACCCGATTTTGGTGAAAATGGAGGCATTAAAACCAGAGAATACCTAGTTAACGCGGTGACGCTGATTATTTTTACTGCCAGCGCTCAACATGCTGTAGTTAACTTTCCGCAGAAAGATTTAATGGGCTATGGGGCTGCAGTGCCAATGGCAGGTTATTTGCCCGCCTCAATTGTCAAAGGAGAAGTCAGTCAACAAAACTACCTGGATTTACTCCCTCCCCTCGGTGAGGCACAACGCCAATATAATCTGCTTTCTTTGCTGGGATCTGTGTATTACAATAAGCTCGGTCAGTATCCGCAGGCACACTTTACTGACTTGAAGGTGAAACCCTTGTTAGAAGCATTCCAAAACAATCTGGAGCAAATTGAAGTTACCATCAATCAGCGGAATCTGCACCGCCCAACTTATGAGTATCTACTCCCTTCCAGAATTCCCCAAAGTATTAATATCTAATAGGACTTGCACATGAGTAACAAAAAATCAATAATTTGGACTGGGCGGATCGGGCATAGAGCATAGAACATTGAGCAATGCCCAATGCTCTATGCCCAATGCTCTATGCCCAATCTCAACGAATAAGTCTCGGAGTTAGTCCTGTCTAAATTGTTTGCACATACCTTATCGCCTACTTATGCACAAAAGTGAACATTATGACACTCAAAGATAAAATTCTTCAAGGACACGATCGCCAAACTCGGCTTTCAGGTATTCTTGCCAAAGTTGGTTATGACACTACCATTGGCAAACTTCTGCGGTTACGTGTCTATTATCTGGATGCCTTAATTATACTCAAGGCATGGCGTGACTTTCTTTACATTCGTAAGGAAAATATCGGACACAAATTTTTTGCAGTAGATCAAGCAATTATGCATACCACTTACTCTCAGGTAAGTGAACTGATGCACACTGAGCCGCAAATCAGGGGCAATGATTTAGGCATTATTAGAATATTAGCTCCGAGCTACCTGCTCAACAATCCCCTGAGCTTAGGAATGAATGGTAATGAACACACTGGCGCCCATGTTGTGTTTTTGCAAGCGTTGCCTGATCCATCCCAGCAAGCAGAAGTTATCGGGCGTCTGGTAGATCAAAGCTTATCAAAGGCTGCCCAAAAAGGTCAATTGCATGTGGGAGACGACTTACCCAGAATGATAGTTTGGATTTTGCACCAACTTGTTTTCCAAATATCTTTATCTGACGATGAAATCACTGCATCACTTGCTTACGTCAAAGGTCTACCTTTGGCGTCTTTTCCCAATTTTATCAGCAAGTATCTACTAGCAATTAAAACAGCACCAAACATTAAACATCGCCAACGTTTAATCGCCCGATATAAACAATCTCCAAAATGGGCATCTTACCTGGAAACAGCTGCTCAATATCAGTTGAACGAACATCAAATCGTTAACAGCCTGTTTGATATGATCCATATCGCTGGTACTGCTGGTACAAGTGCTCTTTTAGGATCTGTAATTGGTGTTCTTTGTCAAAATGAGGCTTTAAAAAGAGAGGTAGTCTCAGAGATCAATACTGTGTGGAATGGACAAGAACTGCCAACTGGAAACAGTTTAGAACAGTCAACTCTGATAAATCAAGTAATTCTGGAAACAGCTCGTCTTTATCCACCTGTGCGATTTGTTAGCCAACTTGCTAAAGAATCGGGTGAAGTGGAAATTGGCACAAAGCAATGTCCATTTCAACGCGGTACGCGGTTGCTAGGTTCTATTTTTACTGCAAATCGGGACACGAACAAATACCAGAATCCAGATAGTTTTGATGTGACGCGGGATTTGTCAGATATCTTATCTTGGAATGGCAGCGGACATGAAAGAGCCTGTCCCGGTAAATCTTTATCAATTGGTATTATCAAGATTTTCACGTTGTATTTACTCAAAAAATATCAATGGGAGTCATTTACAGAAGTTAAGTGGGATTTTGCCAATGTGACGGCCGTTAGCCCGAATGATTTAGTATTACAAAACTTTGCTCAACAACTTTAGAATCTGCAAACAATTTACAAAATAGGAAAGAAGTAATGACTCTAGTAATTGAGAACAAACAACTCGACAATATTGCCACCTGGATGACTGCGGTTAAACAAACTAACTTACCATCCATCCTCAAGGGTATATTCTTTATGGATGGCAATGTGCTGCCCGATACTTGCATTACAATGTATAATGTAGAATGGGATGACACTACACACACCTTGTATTTACCTGTGTTTGGCCCTGTCCAGTGGACTTTTCATAACTCATTTTCCGGATGGTTATTACTTCGTCTTGCCGCATTGGCTAAGTTCACTTACAAAATTCAATTCAACGATGAAACCTTACAGGTAGGGCAAATCACACCCTTTGCCCTGGGAATAGAGATTCCCAAATGGGTATTTGATGCCACCATGATTCAACAGGAAAGCCCTCAAAAGGGAGATATTTGGCTCAGAAAAACCACTTTGTTGAACGGAATTGCAGGGAATGGCGACTATACACTTCGTAAGGTTGTGGATGAAAATGGTAGCTATACTCCCGCTTTCTCTGTTATGCTTACCAAAGCGCCTCATGAGTGTTTAGTGATTGCAAGAACTTCAACATAAGATATTTCTGAGTACAAAAACGCAGATGATATTAAAATCATTCATATCGTCTGCGTTTAAAGAATATTACGTCAACCCCTGACTTAAAAAATCTGCTCCAAGCGCTGAAAATCCTGCTGCACTTGATTCCACAAAGTTTTATTGTGGGGGTCTGTCTTCAGAGCTTTTTTCAGATAAATTCTGGCTTTGAGCAGTTGATTAGTATTAATTAACGCCCGTCCCCAAATTTGATAAGCGATCGCTAGCCATTGACGAACTTCTGCATCTTCTGGTAAACGTTCGGCTAAAGCTTCGGCGAGGGCGATCGCTTGGGGAAACCGTCTTTCTTTCAAAAAGCGCTGCAACTGCTCATAAGTTTTCCACTTCAGCCGGAATTCTATTTCCACCATCTCCGGTGATTTTGGTGTTGGCTGTTTTGGAGTGTTTACCGTAGTTTTCGGTACTTTCTCCTGAGGCGTTGCTGTGGTGTTATCATCCTCAGGCGTTGGTGGTTGACTTGACGGCGCAGGAATTTCCTCTGGCGGTACAACCGTCAATAAGACTTTGTAAGCCTCAGTCAAGGCAATAAACTTATCTTTCGCTTTGTTGTCATCTGGGTTGATATCGGGATGATATTGCTGCGCCAATCGTCGGTAAGACGCTTTGATGTCGGCAAACGAGGCTCCTGACCTTAAACCCAATAAACGGTAGCAGTCTCCAAGATCCATTTTGATCTATCAGCTATCGGATACCCAGTGGGGATTGGGGATTGGGAATTGGGAATTGGGCATTGGGAATTGGGCATTAGAAAAATTACTTCCTCATCTTCCTCATCTCCCCCATCTCCCCATCTCCCCATCCCCCCATCTCCCCATCCCCCCTCCTCTTCTACGGACGTTCTTCAATTACACGGTCAATCAAGCCGTATTCTTTCGCTTCTGCGGCAGACATGAAAAAGTCGCGATCCATGTCTTTTTCAATTTTGGTTATAGTTTGACCTGTTTTTTCAGCATAAATTCCATTTAGCTGGTGACGAATCCGGAGAATTTCTCTGGCTTCAATTTCGATGTCGGTTGCTTGTCCACGGGTGCCACCAGAAGGTTGGTGAATCATAATCCGGGAGTGAGGCAAAGCCATCCGTTTACCCTTGGTGCCAGCAGCCAGTAGGAATGAACCCATTGACGCAGCTAAACCCACGCAAATTGTCACTACATCTGATTTGATGTGTTGCATGGTATCAAAAATTGCCAAGCCAGATGTTACCATCCCACCGGGGGAATTGATATATAAATATATATCCTTACCTGGATCTTCTGAATCCAGATAAAGCATGACAGCGATAATTTGGTTGGCAATTTCATCATCAATGTCTCGCCCAAGGAAAATAATCCGTTCCCGATAGAGGCGATCGTAGATGCTAATCCAGTCTGTAAACTGACCTCCGGGCATCCGGTAAGGAACTTTAGGAATACCTATAGGCATTTTCGCTACTCCGTTTGTAATTTATTGGGCGAGTAAGTGCTGAGTTCTGAGTTTTGAGTGCTAAGTGAAGAATTAACAGTTAAGCGAGAGATAAAGAGTTATAAATTTAACTCATGGGTTATAACTCAGCCCTCAACACTCATTAAAGGACACTAGCTGGTAGTGGGGGATTGGCGAGTTCTTGTTTTTCAAAAACCCGGTCAATTAAACCGTATTCCTTCGCTTGGTGAGGTGTCATGTATAACAAGCGATCCATGTCTTTGGTAATTTTTTCCGTGGGCTGTCCCGTGGTGCGCGACAGGATATCAACGATTGACGCTTTGTTTGCTAGAACTTCTCGCGCCCGAATTTGAATATCCGTTGCTTGACCTTGGGCATAGCTCTTGGGCTGGTGCAGGATAATGGAGGCGTGGGGTAAACTAGCGCGACAACCTGGAGTACCAGCACTGAGTAACATCGCTGCCATTCCCATCGCTGAACCAATGCAGATGGTGTGGATGGGGGGCTTGATGTATTTCATGGTGTCATAGATGGCGAAGGCTTCGGTTTCAAAGCCGATAGGTTCGCCACTGTAACCGGATGTGCCGGTGGAGTTGATATAGATTTTAATTGGCTTGTCGGGATCATCGGACTGCAAAAACAACAGTTCGGCGACGATTAATTCGGTGACAGCAGGCACCAGTGGCATCCCAAGATAGACAATTCGCTCCTTCAACAATAAGGAAGGTAGATCTGGCGGCGGTGTCCGGTAGGAGTTATCGCCGTAGTAGGGGGCTTGAACAGCCTTGATGGGGGAAATGTCCATAGCAACTGGTCGCCTGAAATTATGCCGTTAACTGTAATACATCCTAGCGCGATGCTAGCTGTATTCAAGGTGTGGATTTCTCTATAATAGTTAAACGTGATAGAGCTTTAATCCCATCCCAACCTCTAATAGGATAATGTTTCAGCTAAATTATTGATATTTGTATATACAAAATACTAGTTGCTACAGGTCAATTGACGACTTCAGACAGAATGATGAGCTAGAATGCTTGTCATATGGACTTTTTCACCCTGTTAAGAGTCCCCTTGCTCCCTAGGCGCTTAGTCACAAATATTTTGAGAATCAGTATCCGTTTTCCGTAGCGCTAATGTTACGCTTTGAAGTTATTTATAAATATGTATATCGTCCATAGGAATTTTTCTTTATGAAAGTTAACTTGCAGCCTGTCCCTGAATGATGTAATTTAGACGCGACTCAACTCAACTCTCAGCGTCAGTTGTCCGTGTCAATTTCGGCGATCGCGGAAAATCTGGATAGGAATGTCCCACTGAATTTATGCCTCATTCTTGACCATAGTGGCTCGATGAATGGGCGTCCCCTAGAAACTGTGAAAGAAGCAGCGAAGCGTTTGGTTGACAGGCTTAGTCCTGAAGATCGGCTCAGTATTGTCGTTTTTAATCACCGTGCTAAAGTTTTGATATCTAATCAAACTATCGAAGATCCAGAAGATATCAAACGACAAATTAACCGCCTAGCTGCTGATGGTGGGACGGCGATTGATGAGGGTTTGCGTCTGGGGATTGAGGAATTAGCTAAGGGGAAAAAAGAAACGGTTTCCCAAGCTTTTTTGTTAACTGATGGCGAAAATGAACATGGTGATAATAACCGTTGTTTGAAATTTGCTCAATTGGCTGCTGGTTATAATTTGACTTTGAATACCTTGGGTTTTGGTGACAATTGGAACCAGGATGTTTTAGAGAAAATTGCTGATGCGGCTTCAGGTACTTTATCTTATATTCAAAAACCAGATCAAGCTGTAGAAGAGTTTGGGCGTCTATTTCAGCGGATTCAAACGGTGGGATTGACTAATGCTTATCTATTATTTTCCCTGGCGCCGAATGTCCGGTTAGCGGAACTCAAACCTATAGCCCAAGTTTCTCCAGATACCATTGAATTACCACTCCAGCCAGAAGCGGATGGACGCTTTGCGGTGCGCTTGGGAGATTTAATGAAAGATGTGCAACGGGTAATTTTAGCTAATATTTATCTAGGACAGTTACCCGAAGGTAAACAGGCGATCGCTAATGTCCAAATCCGCTACGATGACCCCGCCGAAAACCAAACGGGGTTATTTTCAGCCAATATCCCAGTGTATGGCAATGTGACTGGGGTTTATCAACCCGATGCCAACCCAGAGGTGCAACAATCTATTTTAGCATTAGCGAAGTATCGCCAAACCCAGTTAGCCGAAGCAAAATTGCAACAGGGCGATCGCGCTGGCGCCGCAACTATGCTGCAAACTGCAGCCAAAACCGCTCTGCAAATGGGAGATACCAGTGCGGCGACGGTGCTGCAAACTTCCGCTACCCGCCTCCAAGCTGGTGAAGAACTTTCGGAATCGGATCGCAAGAAAACCAGGATTGTCTCTAAAACTGTGTTGCAGGATACCCCTCATCAATGAAAGTTAAATTGCTGTCGGCGTTAAATGATAGTAATGTGGATGCGGCTCAATTAACGAGCCAGCGTCAATTGGGGATTTCGATTTCGGCGTTTGCTGGTGAGTTTGACCAAAATCTACCGCTGAATTTATGCTTGATTTTGGATAAAAGTGGTTCCATGTCTGGACAACCAATTAAAACTGTTATCCAGGCTGTCGAGGGATTATTAGATCAACTCAAGCCAGGCGATCGCCTTTCGGTTGTCGCTTTTGCTAGTTCAGCGGAAGTGATTGTACCCAATCAAGTAATCAAAGATACCCAAAGTATTAAATCCCAAATCAGAAAAAACCTCAATGCTAACGGCGGTACAGTCATTGCTGAAGGTCTGCAATTGGGAATTAACGAACTATTGAAGGGCACAAATGGCACGGTTTCCCAAGCATTTTTACTGACAGATGGTCATGGTGAAAATGGTTGGCGAATTTGGCAGTGGGAAATAACCCCAGATGACAATAAACGCTGTCTGGAACTGGCTTACAAGGCTACCAGAGTAAATATAACTATCAATACTCTGGGATTTGGCAATGGCTGGAACCAGGATCTACTGGAAAAAATTGCCGATGTCGGTGGAGGTAGTTTAGCCCATATTGAGCATCCAGAACAAGCTGTAGAACAATTTAGCCGCCTATTTAGACGTATTCAGTCTGTAGGGCTAACCAATGCTTACTTGCTAGTATCTCTGGCGCCCAATATCCGGCTAGCAGAACTCAAACCCATAGCCCAAGTTTCCCCAGATACAATTGAGTTACCAGTGCAACCAGAAGCCGATGATAGCTTTAGCCTGCGTTTGGGTGACTTGATGCAGGATGTCCAACGGGTAATTTTAGTCAATCTTTATATCGGCAAGTTACCAGAAGGGGAACAAGTAATCTCCCATCTGCAAATCCGCTACGATGACCCAGCAAAAAATAAACAGGGTTTACTGTCGGAGATTTTTACCGTATTTATCAACGTCAATCAGACTTATCAACCTTTAATTGATGCCGAAGTACAACACTCAATTTTAGCATTAGCGAAGTATCGTCAAACCCAGTTAGCAGAGGTGAAATTATTACAGGGCGATGGCGCTGGTGCCGCAACCATGCTGCAAACTGCAGCCAAAACCGCATTACAAATTGGTGATACCAATGCAGCGACAGTGTTGCAAACTTCAGCCACCCGCCTGCAGATTGGTGTTGAACTTTCCGAGAGCGATCGCAAAAAAACGCGGATTGTCTCTAAGACAGTTTTACAGGATTCATAGGAAGTATTGGGCATGGGGCATGGGGCATGGGGCATTGGTGACTTTTCTCTATGCCCTATGCAGTTCTCTTCTAATGGTTCACCACACAAACAATGCTGAGTATGTAGTAAGCGATTTATCGCTTTTTTAGGACTGAAGTCCTAACTACAAACCAAGCATTATTCCTTTGGTGAAGTCATCGATTTTTTAACGTAAGATGAAACTGGTAGCACAAGGCGAGATTTCATGGCCATAAAGTTTATTCTAAGCGACTATGTTGACCGAGCGATCGCCCAGGCAATTTATGACAAGTTAGAAGATGGTACATTTACAGGTAGAATTCCTGTTTGCAAAGGAGTGATAGCTTTTGCATCGACTTTGCGTGAGTGTGAGAATGAATTACGCTCAACACTGGAAGACTGGATTTTGCTTGGGCTAAAGCTGGGACATTCTCTACCAGTAATTGATAATATTGATCTCAACAAGGAGCCGACCCTTGAGCCGATGGATAGCGTGTAAGCGTCGGGATTTTGTGAAGAAAATACGACGGATTGGGTTTGAGGGGCCTTATTCTGGAACAAGACATCAGTTTATGGTTTATGGCCAACATCGCCTAACTATTCCCTCTAATGATGAGTATTCTGTACCGCAATTGCGGATGATGATTGGGGAAATTGAGGTGATTTTAGAGCGGGAAATCACGCTGGAAGAATGGAATAGCCTTTAAGATTTGCCAAGAAGCGATCGCCGCATAATTTACAAACCTTTTTTATGGTGACGTGTACTTGATACCATTCAAGACATAAAATTTTACCCCATGTTCACAATTCAACTCAGACGGAACCGTCTGAGTTCTCGCGGTGATTGTTTAACGATTCGAGCCGTGACAGCCATGTGTTGAAGTGGGGACACCTGCTCCGAATTACTTGCAGTCCAATCAGTTCAGCCAACTGTGATCCAAAAGTAGACTTCGCTTTTTCATAATCAGGAAACTGAGCGATGATGCGTTTACTGGGAGTTGTCTGCTGTCCGTCGTTGATCAACTCAGGTGTTTCATATTGATTAGCGATCGTGTTAAGAGTTTCAATCTCCTTTGTGCGATCAGTATAAAGATATTTAAAGCACGTTGGATCAGCAAAAAGGTATGCCTCGTATTCATGTAATTGAATATATGGAATAAATCGGTAATCACCGATATCCTGTGCAAAGCGTTGCTCTAGAAATTCGACCCGTTGTACAGGATTTTGGCGCAGACTCTCAGCTTCAGCCAATCCAGGAAAATCAGGAGCAATAGCACACAAATCAATCATCGTAGTGAAGAATACATCAGGATTACTATCTTCTTTGAGCGATCGCAGAATATCGTTTTTCATTGGCTCGTAATTGCGTCCACCGCCGCGATGCACCTTCCCCTTTTTTCTGGCGTGAGCGATCAGCCGAGGGGAGTGCATAAACACTTCATGTTGAGCTAAGTGCGGTTTTACCAAAGTGTCGGCGAATGTCTGCTCGGTTTGTCCTTCAGCAAATAGGTAGAGGCGCATCATTAATGTGGTCCTCCGCCAATGATATTTTTCTCCCAGACTTCTCCTAGACTGTACTCTTCGAGCCAAGTTTCTAATACTGTGGGATTTAGCCGCTTAAATTGCGACTCCTTGCCCTCTCGGTTTACCGCAATTACATCTTCAGGATCAAAATTATCCAATAAGGAGCTAGATTGGGTGCTAATGAGAATTTGCGTATGGAGCGAAGCCTTGCTAAACAAGCCAGCCACAACATTTAGAGCATAGGGGTGAAGACCTAGTTCTGGCTCATCAACAACGATCAGTTCTGGTAGTTTATCCTCTGGCTGTAAGAGCAATGTTACAAGACATATTGTTGGAAGCGTCCAGCCATCATCTCATTAAGCATCTTGAAGAACGAGATGAGATTGCTTTTGCCCGCTCCGTTTGCTCCAATCAAGATATTTAAGGGACGCAACTCAAGATCCATCGCCTTAATAGACTTGAATCCGTTAAGGGTTAATCTTTGCAGCCTGTTCAAAAATTCATCTCCTGAATCGGTAAATGTGTATTTGCTTCCTCTTGTTTAACATCCAGATTGCTCTGTCACTATTGTCTTTAATAATTCTTGCTCTTTACCTTTGAGCTTCGAGGGTGATCTCCTCCTTGGGGTCTGGCAGTTATCTCCCCCATCTCTCAATACCGACGCAAAAAGTCACGGATGAACGATAAACTGACTTTAAATCGTTTTGCTAAGTCTCTCTGCGTGCCTTCTTTGTTCTGCCACGCACTTAATATATTTTGTCGTAAGTCAATGGAATATGCTGCCATTTCTAAATAATCTGTTTTTTACATCTTTAAAGTTTACAATTTTTGTGGCAGGTTTGATATCAAATTGCTGTATGACTTTTCAAACATCCTCTTAGATGACTTTTGCTTTTGCTATGAGACTCTTAATTCATTCCTAGACTTGCTCTGGGTTTCGCGTTAAGTTGACACCTATGGTGCCGTGCCCCTACGCATTGAAAACACTCCCTAATCCCTAGTTCCCTTAATTCTCTTCCCTCCAGATCTAATTTCATATATCCCTAATAAACTGGCTGCAACCAACAACGATAATAAATCGTAAATTACTCTATATGCTAAAGTAGCTCCCAAAATAGCTGGTGCAGAAACTTTGCCATCAAGAAAATGTAAAATGACAATTTCAAATACCCCTAAACCGGCAGGAACGTTGCTGATAACACCAGCAAACATGGCTAAAGAATAAATTCCTAAACAGTCTAAATAGGAGATATTTCTATTGACAGGAAGCAAAACATCAAGGGTAGCTGCAGCTATCATCCAGTCAAAACTAGCTACTACTATCTGTGCGACACATATTTTAAAACTAGGAAAGCGAAATTCTTTACCTCGAATTACTAATGGTTGTCTGCTAACAATACTCCCGAATAAATATGCAGCAACTAATACCAAAAAAATGATACCGATGGGACGCACATTCACGAAAGGTAAATGTAACTGGGGAGGAATTATTAAGGGGTTGGCGAGGAAGATTATCCCAGCGACAGTAAACACCCCTAGCCAAAAAGTGAAATTAGCAAATGCAACTACTTGAGCAATTTCTAGTGTTGAAATTCCCCAATGAGAATAAAAACGATAACGAATGGCGCTACCAGTTAACAAGGCGAAACCGATGGTATTGCCAAATACAGAGCTAATAAAGCCAGCCAGACCAATTTTATTCCAAGATAGGGAACGGCCAATATAGCTAAATGCCAGGATATCATAGCTAGCCATAACCAGATAGCCCACAGCAGTCAACCAAATTGCCCAACTTAAGTGTCTTTTGGGAATAGCAGCCAAAGCGTTGAAGACATCATGGTAATTATACCCACGCAATTCGTGCGCGATCGCCCACAAAGACAACACCAGTAGCAGCAAGCCAAGCAGAGTGTTAAAGTTGACTGGAAACTTTTTGGGCATAATTAGGGAGATGGGGTGAGTGTTGAATGGGAAGGGACTAATTGAGTCTGGCGTCACATTATTTTTTTAAAGATGTATTAGGAAAATATAGATGTGAAATTGTAGCAAGTTGTATATATATAGAGCGAGATTACCAGATAATCATCATATTACTATGTCGCCTCAAGAAAAAAAGCCAAGTGGATGTGGATGCGCCAATATTCCGTTTTCTTTGATTTTAGTTATTTTAGGAGGTGGTTATTGGTGGTTCAGCCAGAAAGGAAATTTAGATATTAGCAACCTTTTACCCAAAAATCTACCAATTACTATTCCTATTTTGAATTCCACGCCAACTACTGCTGCAACTCCCCCGCTTTTTTTATCAAATAATGGAAATCTCGCGCCCAATAATCAGGAATCTTCACCGAAAACAATCACAACTGAAAAAATATCATTATCTCCAACTCCTTGGGAGAAAAAAGTAATTAGAGGAATTTATTTAAGTCGCTACCAAGTTACTAATAATGCCGATGAACAAACAATTCGCCAAAGAGTTCGTTACTATCACTCTCAAGGAATTAATACGATTATTCACGGGGTTTGGGGTAATGGTTGTACAATGTACAATAGCGAGGTTATGCAACAAACTCTCGGTTATAAAAGTTGTCCCAATCAATTTCAAGACCAATGGTTAGATTGGTTGATTGATGAGGCACATAAGCAGGGAATGCAAGTCCATGCCTATTTTGAGAAAGGAATTAAAATCGACAAAAATAGTCCAATTTATGATTTAGCTATTTCTCGGCAATGGCTTGTTCCCGGTGTAGATAAAACCTACGCTGGCATTGATCATTATGTCTTGGATGTGCAGATTCCTGATGTAGCCAATTTCTTTACAAATATCTTAGCTGAGTTTGTCAAAAAATATCCCAAGATTGATGCAGTGCAATGGGATGATTATCTAGGTTATTATGCTGAATTATCAGGCAAAATCGACCGCACTGCTAACTTAACAACGTTTGTACAGCGAATGATAACTGCAATGAAACAAGCTAATTCTTCAGTTAGTTTTGATATTTGTCATCACAACCCTTATTGGGCTAAACGATATTTCGCCGCTGATTGGCAAAACTGGCATGTTGATCGAGTGTTTATTCAAGATTATAATGAGGCTAATTTTCAAGAAGAATTAAAATATGCCAAAAATTATGCAGGAATTGCTATTGCTGATCGCCAATTAAATCATATTAAAGAATTAGCAGATAATCCAGAAATTAAGAGTGTTTTAGTTTTTCCTCTGGCGGGAAAACCAGAAGAAACGGCTGCTAGTTTAAAAAGCTTGACGCAAAACAATAAATAATTCCGAACATTTAATCAATGATCAATGACTCTTTTAAAGATGCATTAGCTGGTACAAAAATTCACCTACGCCGAGGGGTGGATTTACAAGTTTGCCATAATCCGGGTGTCAATCCGGCGGTGGTTTTTCTCCACGGGGGAACGGGAAACCGCTTCAACTTGAGAGTGCAGTATGAGTTTGCTCAAAGTCAAGGGTGGGAAGTTTTGGCATACGATTTAGCTGGACATGGCCAGTCTAGTGCTTATTCACGCTATTCTATTAGGCGCCATTGTCGAGATTTACAGCGGTTATTGCACCAGTTTGGCATTGAGTCGCCTGTGTTATGCTGTCACAGCTACGGAGTACCAATTGGTTTAGAGTTTAGCCAACATTACCCAGTTAGTGCCATAATTGCCATTGCTGGCGGGACTCACGATTTAGCACCTTGGTGGGAAATTCCGTTGATGAAGTTTATGGCTTACGGTGGCAGGTATATCTATAATTTGCCTAGTGTACAATTACTCAGCAACTTTTTCTCTAGTTCTTACCGTCATAGTGTCATGGAAAAGTTTTTTGCCGAAAGTCCAACACCAACTGATTTCCATGCCTATAAAGCCTTAGAAATCTTTTGGGATTATAACTTTTTTGTCCGTCACCCCTTACCGAAAAATTTGCAGATCCCCGCTTTGGTGATAACTGGTGGGAAAGATCCGATGTTTACACAGCAGATGGGGGATGAGTTAGCCAGCCATTTTGTCAAGGGTAGTCACTTACATTTTGCCAAAGCGGGACATCTGGTGATGGCAGAATTTTCAGAGTTGGTGAATCAGGCGATCGCCGATTGGTTAAACGCCCAAGTTTATCATTAATATCCACAAATGAAGTACAAACAATCTCAAATTCTACTGTTGGTTTCCCTACTCACCTTAGTTAGCTGTCATCATTCCCAAGGTGTCGCCGCCAAGCAACCGCAAGAGACTCCCACGGTTTCTCCCCTCACCCCACAGCCAGAGGCTGGCGTTATAGCTACTCCCCTCACCTACAAGCTGGAAACCTACAAGAGTCAAGTTATGGGCGGAAGTCGCACCTATGGAGTTTGTTTACCCCCTGGCTATCATAAAAACCCGCAAAAACGGTATCCTGTAATTTTTCTCCTGCACGGTGGACATGGAGACCCTACAACCTGGTTTGATAAACAAAAGGGACAGGCTCTCAAAACTTTGGGAGAACTTTATGCTACAGGTAAGTTGCCACCCACTATAATTATTACACCAGATGGTAACGACAAACGCGGCACTAGTCCCTACTGGGACCCGCAATATATTGATGGTCCTCAGGGTAAAGTTTCTACGGCGGTTGGTGATGAACTAGTAAAATTGGTACAAAAACGCTACCGTACACTATCTAATCCCAATTTTTGGGCGATGGGTGGATTATCTTCCGGTGGTTGGGGCGCACTTAATGTAGGATTACATAACTTACAGCACTTCTCAATTTTATTTAGTCATAGTGGTTACTTTCATGATAAAAGTGGTCCACAAAATAGCCCAATCACCTATATTAAAAATATTCCCTCGTCAGCGAAAAAAAGATTGCGAATTTACCTAGATTCAGGAACCTCAGATGTGGAAGAAATCGCCGAAGCTCAACAATTTAGTAAAATACTCCATCAATTAAAAATTGATCATACATTTCGTGAATTTCCCGGCAGTCATACTTGGCAATATTGGCGCGAACACTTGGCAGATTCTTTGACATTTGTTGGTGAGCAATTTAGAGATTCACAAGTTACACATGCTACTGATAATGTAGATATTACTAAACCTAAAAATCCTGTTAGCAAGTAATAATCCCCCGTGAGAATATATTAGTTATCTAAATTACATAGACATACATAAAAATATGTAATTTAGATGACTTTATCGATTTTTTATGGAATCAAAAGGAAATCTATACTATTGCTTGTTTATGGCAGATTAACTATAGTGAACACTTAAGGTATGCACTTTATTAAAATCTAAATAAAATATGAAATTTACTCAAGTTATAATCAGTATAGCAGGGGCGATCGCTGTCCTGACTGGGGCTGGTTATTACTATGTATTTATCTTAGGTGCGCCGCAACTAGATCCACCGCCAAAAGAGGCTAATACTGGGTTAAAATTTCAGCTAGAAAGCTTTAACTCCCAAGCGATGGGGACAGTGCGAAAGTATGGCGTAATTTTACCTCCCGACTATCAAAAAAATCAGCAACAACGCTATCCTGTTATATTTTTATTACATGGTGGTCATGATGATGCTCGTGCTTATACTGATAAATATGCTCTATTGAACGTACTACATGAACTTTATCAAAGTAAAAAATTACCACCCTCAATTGTAATTACACCTGATGGCAATGATCATCGGGGTTCGAGTCCTTTGTTTGATCCAGATTATTTTGATGGACAGAATGGGAAACTGGGAACTTTAATAGGATCGGAATTAGTAGAAGTTGTTAAGTCAAAGTATCGAACTTTAAAAGAACCCCAGTTTTGGGCGATGGGGGGTCTTTCTTCAGGAGGATGGGGTGCATTTAATATAGGGTTACGTTATCTAAAAAACTTCAACATTTTATTTAGTCATAGTGGTTACTTTACAGATAACAGCGGTGCTGAAAATAGTCCACAAAAGATTGTACAACAGCTATCAATTCAAGATAAAAAGCGATTGCGTGTATATCTCGATGCGGGTTTGAATGATTCTAATTTGTTGGCTTCTACTAAATCATTCCATGAAACTTTAAATCAGTTAGGAATTTCTAATGTATTCTATGCTTTTCCTGGAGGACATGGTTTATCTGGTAAAGATATTGGTTGGAACTATTTCCACAAACATCTTAAAGATTCGCTTTCTTATGTAGGAGAACAGTTTAAAAAAGTCAAGAGTGAGGAATAAGGAATTATAAATTACAACGGGTTTCAATTGAGTGACACATCGCCGTAAGTAGATAATAATTTTCCCTAACCGCTGATATCATTCACCCCAAAATTACTGTAAAACTGAAAAAAATCACCATTTCTAATTTCTCACTGTTAACTCTTAACTCGCAACTGCTAAATTTTGACAAATGACAAATGACTAATACATTAAAAACTCAGATTGGACTTTGGAGCACAGCTTTTCTTACAGGGTTAGTCGGAGTTGTTAACTTAGTGTCAGCAGTGACACCTAACCTCCACGAACGAAATTACTGGTTAAAGCATTTTTTACCTTTTGATATTCGCTCAAGTGGTCATATATTTGCGGCGTTGATTGGGTTTGTGTTACTGACACTATCAACTAATTTATTGCGTCGTAAACGAGTGGCTTGGTTGTTGACTGTTGGGTTACTAATTCTTTCTGTTGTCAGTCATTTACTCAAAGGTTTAGACTATGAAGAAGGTATGCTCTCTGCAGTTTTATTGCTGCAATTAATGAGAATGCGCCATGTTTTTACAGCAAAATCAGACCGTCCTTCGATAGCACGAGGAGTGCGAGCATTGATTGCTGCGTTGCTGTTTACCCTCGCATACGGGACACTCGGATTTTACTTATTAGATGGCAAATTTTCGGAGAATTTTAATTGGCGTGATGCTCTTCTGCAAACTCTAGCAATGTTTTTTACAGAAGATAATTGGGGACTGCACTCCAAGAGCCGATTTGGCAACTTTTTTGCTAATTCTATTTATGTAATTGCTGCTTGTACAATTACGTATGCAGTTATAATGCTATTGCAACCAGTATTTATACGTAATTTAGCTACCCCCCACGAGCGTTACAGAGCTAGAAAAATTGTGGAAAAGTATGGATGTTCTTCTTTAGCAGCATTTACGCTTTTAAGTGATAAAAGTTACTATTTTAGCCCATCAGGTCGCAGTGTCATTGCTTACGTTCCCAAGGGACGGGGTGCGATCGCCCTAGGAGACCCCATAGGACCCATAGAAGACCGCAAGGAGATAATTGTCGCCTTCAATGAGTTTTGTCAGCGGAATGATTGGCATCCGGCGTTTTACCAAACCTTACCCGATAACCTTGACATTTACGTTAGCATGGGATATAGAATCATAAAAATTGGGGAAGAAGCGATCGTTGAACTGAAAAAATTTACTTTACAAGGTAAAGCGGGTAAAAATTTCAGACCCTCAATCAATCGGTTGACAAAGCTAGGATATCAGGTAGAATTTTACCAACCCCCAATTACCGATGATTTGTTGCGCCAGCTCAAACCTGTGAGTGATGAATGGCTCAATATGGTAGAAGGTTCAGAAAAGAAATTTTCTCTGGGATGGTTTGATGAAGCATATCTGCGGGAATGTGAAATCGCGGTAGTGCATACTCCTGAAGGTGAAATCAGCGCCTTTGCGAA
>CAVYXS010000256.1:0-37457 GCA_963772205.1 uncultured cyanobacterium | reverse complement strand
GGTCCACGGCTGACCAAATCTTGTGGTTGTGCAGGGAGTGAACTACATGCTCCTGAAGCCACCCGGCCAGCATCTCCTGCAACCCGCTCCTTGCGCGCCTTCACGTCGATGTCATTCTGCTCGATCTCACCCGGCGTCATCTTCAGCTTCTGCGCCTCGCTCGGGAGTTCGGCGGTAAAGAACTCGCGCAACCTTTCGTTGGTGGTTCCGGCCTCTTTCAGTATGTCAAAGTCAAGCATGTCGTTCCTTACAAACTCGGTATCACCATCTTCCCGCACCCGCCCTTGGCAGTCACCCAGGCGCTTTCAATGCAGGCCAGCGTCAGCGCCACGTATGGCGGGATGCAATCGCGTCTCAGCCACAAGTTCATTCTTTTCTCCGTGACGCAGCACAGCGCCGCCAGTTCCTCGGATGTGCAGTCGAGCACCTGGCACAGCCTGCGGTAGCGGTCTGCCTTCGAACCATCTCCCAGCCCCATCCGGCCGTAGTGGACGAAGATGCGCTCTGTTCTTTCACTGGCCATTTTCGGTCGTGCCCATGATGGACTCAGCATCCTCGGTGCCCGGAAGCTCATCCTGCATCTTCCTCGGGGCTTTCCGTGTCGTCCTTCTGGCTCTTGATAGCCTTGACGCTCACCGGCTTGTTGGTTGGCGCCGCGGCCATGCCCTTGAACGCGATCTCGTCGATGTCGAGCCGGGCTACGTCGTCCGCGAACTCGGTGAACGAGCAACTTGGTCCCTTCGGGGTGATAGCTCAACCGAGTCTCCGGCCTCCAGCCTGGTAAAGAACTCCTTGAGCTTGGCGTTGTTTTTGGTGCTGACGATCAGCACGTCTTTGGGTGTATCCATAATGTGAACCTAATTTAAGGGTATCCGCACCTTGTTAGCTTCGGTGCAACATTGCTAGTTGGCAAGTAATTTTTGATTCCGCCGATCATTTCCAACTTGAACATCGGGGGTGACCATCGAGTCGAAAATATGCACAAACTTGCTCCGCTTAGGGTTTTGCGGGTTTTTATCGTCCGCTTCCAGGAACAGGATCATCTCCTTGGTATGCTTGCAGAGGGCGCTTACGAACAGTTCCTCCTGGTAGAGCTTGCTCTGGACCAGGCGGACGCGCGGCGACGCTCCCGTCACCCTTTGGGCATCCGATCATCCGCAATCTCCTGGCGGTTGCCCATGCTATCCGCCACCCGGTTGTATTCCCGCTCGAACTCCCAGGCGTCGTAGCTGCCATCCCCACCCGGCCGCCACTGGTTGATAGCCGATTCGTCGGTGATGTGCATGAACTGGAACTCGTATGGCTTCCCGCTGTTGGCTGCGAGCGGGAACTTCTGCCAGTATTTCATCCGGTCGATCACCTGCCACGCCAGGCGCTTATAGAGGATTTTCTTGTTCAGGTGAACGATCTCATCGAACACCAGCCAGAGCACCTTGTCCTTGGTGGCAACCGACTGCAGGAAGGTCACGCTCGAGTACACCTGCCCCAAGTCATACCCGATGGACGATGGGCCAGCCAGGCGACGGTATTAGCCCCTGGCTCTTAATCAGGTTGCCCTTGATGTGGATTGCCGGGATATAGAACTCCTTGAACAGCCCCTCGCCGGTGGGCCGGTCGATCCATTCTCCGTCGATCAGCCGCGGCGCTTGATCGGGGTTGCTCCTGAAGATCTTCTCCAGGCGCTCCATGTAGCCCTGTGGCAGTCGGTGGGTGTTCTCGCTGATCGGGACGTGATAGATCGAGTAGCTCGGGTCGCGCTTCCCGGTTTCCTTGTCCACGCAGTCAACGAAGAAGGTCTGGTAAACCCAGTGACTCGGTCCTTCCGGATTGCACGAGGCGCAGAACTGCTGTGGTCCCCGGATGCCGCGCGTCCGAGCCGCGCTGCCGGGTAGGAGTGGTATTCCTTCCCGTCGCATTGCGTCAACTTGTCCACGTAAACCATGCTCGGGGCCGGCCCCTTCACCCGGGCCTGGACCTGGGTGCAGTAACGTAATCGACATCAGGAGCAGCTTCGACCAGCCGGGGCGTCTCGCCCGCCTTTGGTTAGGGGCTGGATGTCCACCCCACAAGAGTAGATAATTTATTTATTGGTAATCCCTTATTTAGCTGAAACAGCAATAAACCTCACGTCTCACCCCTTCGCCTAAATAATTGCCAATGCAAGTTTGAGACATCCGGGAAGGAACACCGCCCCAATTCGGGGATTAATCCAAATTTTGGGGGCGGACTTTGCAAACCATTGGGGGATTATACCTGATTAGCAAAGTTTTTTGAATAACTGTTTACCTTTATTAATTAATGTCGGCGACGTTAGGAGAATTTTCGGCGATAATGATCACAAAGACTTTCAGAGCGATCGCAATTTTGTGTAAACTAAATCAGGACTTACCCAAGTGTCACAAAAAAATTAAATTTTTTTAGGTGTAGTCAGCACTTAAGTGCTGCAAAATCCAGGACTAAAGTCCTGACTACGAATTTAAAATAATATGCCAGTTGCGTAAGTCCTGTAAATAACTAGCAATGCTTCAAGGTTTCCTGACCCAGTAGGAAGCACAATTGATTAAATATACAGTTATGGCGCTGATAGTTCAAAAATACGGTGGCACATCGGTCGGTTCAGCAGAACGTATTCAAGCTGTTGCACAGCGCGTGTGCAAAACTGTTAAAGCGGGAAATTCAGTGGTTGTCGTGGTTTCCGCAATGGGAAAAACCACCGATGGACTAGTGAAACTAGCCCATGAAATATCGCCAAATCCTAACCGCCGGGAAATGGATATGCTGCTTTCCACTGGCGAACAAGTAACCATTGCCTTACTGAGTATGGCATTACAAGAACTCGGACAGCCAGCAATTTCCATGACTGGTGCTCAGGTAGGCATTGTGACTGAAGCTGAACACACCCGCGCTCGAATTTTGGATATTGGCACAAATCGGATTGAGCGTCATCTGCATAAAGGTCAAGTAGTTGTAGTAGCTGGGTTTCAAGGAGTAGCTAGTACCGAAGACTTAGAAATTACTACCTTGGGGCGTGGTGGTTCCGACACTTCTGCAGTGGCTTTGGCGGCGGCGTTACAAGCAGATTTTTGTGAGATTTATACAGATGTGCCAGGGATTTTAACTACAGATCCCCGCCTAGTTCCAGAAGCCCAGCTGATAAATGAAATTACCAGCGATGAAATGTTAGAATTGGCAAGCTTAGGGGCAAAAGTCCTACATCCGCGAGCTGGTGGAAATTGCCCGGAATTATGGGATTCCCCTAGTAGTCAGGTCTAGTTGGACAGATGACGCAGGAACTTGGGTAACATCACCGCAAATCCCAGGGCGATCGCTCGTAAATTTAGAAATTGCCCGTCCAGTAGATGCTGTAGAATTTGACACAGACCAAGCCAAGGTAGCTTTGTTACGTGTACCCGATAACCCAGGGGTAGCAGGGCGGTTATTTGGCGAAATTGCCAGACAACAAGTAGAAGTGGATTTGATTATTCAGTCAATTCATGAAGGTAATAGTAATGACATTGCGTTTACCGTAACAACACCAGTATTAAAACGAGCAGAAGCAGTCGCAGCAGCGATCGCCCCCGCACTGCGAAATCAATCCGCTCCCAACGCAGACGAAGCGGAGGTAATGATAGAGCAAAATATCGCCAAAGTCAGTATCGCAGGCGCCGGGATGATTGGGCGTCCCGGTGTTGCAGCCCAGATGTTTGCCACATTAGCAGCAGCAGGGGTAAACATCCAAATGATTTCCACCAGTGAAGTCAAAGTCAGTTGCGTAGTTAACGCCACCGAATGCGATCGCGCTGTTACCGCCCTCCGTACCGCCTTTGAAATTGAAACCGACAACAAAAAGACTTCTTCCCCCCCCTCCCCCACTCCTCCCGTGCGTGGCGTCGCCTTGGATATGAATCAAGCCCGTCTAGCCATTCGCCAACTACCAGATCGTGCGGGGATAGCAGCCAAGCTGTTTGGACTATTAGCCCAAAACAATATCAGTGTTGATATGATTATTCAATCTCAACGCTGTCGGGTAGTTGATGGAGTTCCCAGGCGGGATATTGCCTTTACCGTCGCCCGCATGGATGGTGAAAATGCCAAACAAATGCTATCCCTTGCAGCCGCAGAATTAGGATGGGGTGAAGTGGTGCTTGACAATGCGATCGCTAAGGTAAGTATTGTGGGTGCAGGGATGGTGGGACAACCAGGTGTTGCTGGTAAAATGTTTGCAGCCCTAGCCCAAAACCAAATCAATATTCAAATGATTGCCACTTCCGAAATCAAAATTAGCTGTGTTGTGGCACAAGAGGAGGGTGTAAAAGCTTTGCAAGTGATTCACGCGGCTTTTGGGCTGGCTGGTAGTGAAAGATTTGTAGTTCCAGCGTAGGAATTGGGCTAAATAAGTTCGTAGTTAGGACTTTAGTCCTAGATTTTGAAGCACTAAAGTGCTGACTACAACCAATAAGTTATCATGGGTGAATAAGTTCGTAGTTAGGACTTTAGTCCTAGATTTTGAAGCACATAAGTTCGTAGTTAGGACTTTAGTCCTAGACTTTGAAGCACATAAGTGCTGACTACAACCAGTCAAATGTCAATCGTCAATCATCACAAGTCATTACTACTGACTTGTGATGATTGACAAACGAATTTTATCTATTTCCAGGTTGCCATTTTTCCATCATGGTGATTATTTCTGAAATCGGCTGTTCACCACGCCAAACTAAATCAAGTTTTTTCAGTTGCTCTAGACTGATACCACCCTCTTCGTCGGTAACGGATTCATATTTAGTGTCTCCCATTGCTGCTAGTAAATGCTGGAAGATGATTCGTTCATCGAACTCGGGATTTGTTTCCTCATCGTTGAGGATGGCGATGGCTCGTTGTTGTGGCAGCCCTTGGAGAGTGCTAAAAATAAATCTTGTAGGAAAATCAGCATCCTTAAGACTTGGATGACGTGTGACTAAACCAGCCAGCAAAACTCCCAGATAAGCAGCTGCTCGATAATTACTCAGCACCTTGATATGTTGAGATGCAATTTTAGTCAAATTCGTAAAAAATGGACATCCCAACAGATTTTCGATAGCAGTTACTTGATCTGATATGGGGATAGACTCTAATTGTACCGCAAAGAATACTTGGCGATCTTCTGGAACTTGGCGGTGTAAGGTTTCCTGAGCGCGATTGTTGATCATAATGTCGCCATCAGCGCCAACACTGAAATCTTTACCTGGTTCCAAGCCTTCATTGATTAAAATTTTAAACACGTTATGCTGGGCTTCTTGCTGCATCTGTTCATATTTAGATTGGCCTAGAAAAATTCGCCAAAACCAACTATGGCTATCAGAATCGCATTCGACCATTATCTTGTTTAAAATTAAATCAGTGAGCTTTTCTAAACCTATAATTTTTTGCCACCGAATAATCAAGCTCTGAATACCAGCTATGTCGCGACGATGCAGCGCCTTGAGTAATTGACGCTTTGCATTGGTTGTTTGGTCTTCGTTTCGTCCAAATCCGTATATGTTCAAGGTTCTATGTAGGATGATTGGTGATTCGAATTACCACTTTTGTACACGATTTATTAATCGTGGTCATGCGTGATAATACTGAAAAAATAGTTTGAGGTAATCTGCACCATTATTCCCCGAAAATCGTCTGGGAAATAGAAGAAGGTAAAATCCTCCCTATGCTTCTAATCGTCCCTGCCGAACTTCACCAAATTTTATCTGGGATCACTTACTTAGATTATTATATATATTTCTTAGAAATAGAAAAATCTTAGTCATAAAATAAATTTTTTGGCTACAGTCAAATCAGATTATTGGTGATGTATCGCAGACCACTTGATACTAAGTAGTCTAATTGAATAAAAGACACGATTATTAAGTAATAATACGCAAGCTATAATCAAACTAAAGGGTATTGATAGCTATATTTATTTTCATGAATAGTCAACTTCTGGATGCACGTTACCGAATACTGACAGTTTTGAATGTGGGGGAAGTCGCGCAAACCTACCTAGTCGAAGATGCTAGCGTTCCTAACAGCCGATTTGTATTGAAGCAGCTTCATCCTGCTAGTAACAATCCCCAAGCGTTAAAAATTCTTCGCTGCTCGTTTACAGATGAGGTTAAAATCTTAGAACAACTAGGTCAGGAACACGACCAAATTCAGAATCTTGTGGCTTATTTTGAAGAAAATGAAGAATTCTACCTAGTTCAAGAATTTGTTCCCGGTAATCCATTAACTGAGGAAATTTTGCAAGGAACACCTTTGAATGAAGACCAAGTAATTAATCTTTTATCAGAGGTATTAGAAATTTTAGTATTTGTACATAGCCATGAGGTGATTCATCAGGACATTAAACCCGCTAATATGATTCGACGGGAGTCAGACAACAAGTTAGTGTTAATTGACTTTGGTACAGTTAGGGAAATTGTCACTACTATTGTTGGTAATTTGGAATATATACCAGTAGAACAATTGCATGGTAAATCTCAATATAATAGCGATATATATGCTCTAGGTATAGTGGCAATATCTGCCCTTATAGGTTTAACCGCCAACGAAATAGCCATATTACCAAGTCATAAAAATGTACTTACTGGAGAAATTCTTTGGCGTTATCAAATTCCCCAAATTAATAGAAAATTAGCCAAAATTCTCGACAAAATGATCCGCTTTGATTACCGCAAACGCTACCAATCTGCTAACGAAGTATTACAGGATTTGAAAAATTTAAATAATCAAGAATATGTGCAGCCAAATTTGGAGAGAAAAAAAAATAGAGTAATTTTGACAGGGATAGTTAGTTGTATTGCAGTTAGTCTAGCAGCGTGGTTTTTTTTAAATTTAAAACCTGTAAATAATCCCCAAAAAATTTACTTAGCAGGAGTACATAAATATGAATTAGGAGACTACAAAGGTGCAGTTAAAGATTTAACTAAAGCTATTGAAATTAATCCCCAAAATGCTCTAGCTTATAACAAGCGCGGTGATGCTTTTTATCGTTTAGGTGATTACAAAAAAGCCCAAGCCGACTCTAGCAAAGCGATTGAGCTTAATCCTCAGGATGCACATGCTTACTATGATCGAGGATTTTCTTTTTATCAATTAGGAAAATATAAACAAGCGATCGCTGACTATAATCAGGCGATTAATTTAAATTCTCGCAATGCATACGCATACTATGGGCGGGGTTTGGCTCGTGTCAAATTCAAGGATAAAAAAGGAGCGATGCTGGATTTTAATCAAGCGATTGCTCTCAACCCTGAGTATACAGAAGCCTATTTACAAAGGGGTATTCTCCATCGTCGTCTGCAACTTAAATCAGCAGCAATCAATGATTTTGATACAGTAATTCAAATCAATCCTGATAGTGCCGAAGCTTATTATCAACGAGGTTTAACCCATAATTTTCAGCAAAAATATGAAGATGCTATTAGGGATTATAATCAGTCTATTAAACTCAATCCCAAATATATAGAAGCTTACCTAAGTCGGGGTGATATTTATAGTGAAATAGGCGAAAAACAGAAAGCTATTGAAGATTATAACAAAGTTTTACAGATTAATCCTCAATCAGCCACAGCTTACATTCACAGAGGTATGCACCGCTTTGGGTTGGGAGACTATCAACGAGCAATTGCAGATTATAGCCAAGCTATTAAGCTAGATCCTGATAATGCTACAGCTTATAACAACCGTGGTAACGCTAAATTAGAAGCAGGAAATAAACAAGCAGCCAGTGAAGATTACTCACAGGCAATCGCCATTAATTCTCACTATGCTTTAGCCTACTACAACCGGGGTATGACTCTGGCTCAACAGGGAAATAAACAAAAAGCAATGGCAGATTTTCAGAAAGCAGCCAAAATATTTCAACTCAAAGGAGAAAAAGATAACTATCAAGATGCAGAGTCACAAATTCAACTATTACAGCACAAATCTGCCTCCTCTGCAGAAATTCAATCTTCAAGATGGAAAATTCCCAATTAAGAACTAGCTAGATCATCTTTGTGTTGCCGATTCATGTCTTTTTTTATACTTTCCTCTAGAGATTGAATTTGTTCACGCCGGGCTTCCAACTCTAGGGAACGACGCGCCAAATCTTGGTTTTGTAAAGTCAAACATTGTCGCCAATGTTCTGCTCGTTCTGCTTCCTGTTGCAAAAATTCTGGGGTAAGCCCGGTACTTAGGTAAGCTTGAACTAAATGCAGTACCCAGTTAGTAGCGTCTTCTAATTTTTTGATGTCACCTGTGGGTGAAAGCTCAACTAAAACAAGCATTTTCTCGCTCATCACGTTTCCTTTTCCCAGCAGAATAAACGCCTCTTCCGGGATGATTACCCAGAAGTTATCACCTTCTTGACGTGCCAACAAACGCAACTGGTACTGCTCTAGAAATTCATTTTTATGCACCTGAGCTAGGTATAGCATGAGTCTCGCTTCGCTCCAATTGAAAATTCAAAATACAAAACTCAAAATATTTTGAATTTTGTATTTTTTAATAGGGATTGGGGACTGGGGAAGGTAGACAAGGGAAAAACTTTCCCCCATACTTCTCTTCTTAGGCTACGCCTAGCAAGATCCACCTAGTGGTACGGCTGCGCCCAAATCGAGCGAAGTCGAGATTCAGTACAAGTCCCCCCATTCCCGCTATACTAAACCACGCAGGCGTAAGCGCAAAATTTCTGCTTGTTTTTGGGCTTCTGTTAAAGCATCTCGCGCTGCTAATACCACATCTGGTCTAGCTTTATCCACAAAATTAGGATTACTTAATCTTGTACTGAGAGAGTTGGCCCTCTGCTTCGACTTTGCTGAGACTTTTCTCTAGCTTGGCACGCACTGCTTCCAGATCTACCACACCTTTAAGCGGAATTACAACTTGTACAGTCCCCACAACACCAGCGATCGCATTTTCTGAATCCTGGGGTGGTTGTGTTTGTGGTGTCTGCTTGTCAGTTGCTGGTTGGAAAAACTTAGCCCAAAACCTTTGTCTAGCCTCAGCCCACAATAAATTACGGGATAAAAACCAAGCTGTGTAACTCAAACCGACGATTTTAAAGGAAGTTCCCAAGACGGGAATGTCATTAATCGTGTACGCTACAGTGTAAGCCAACCTAATAAAGACAACTGCGACAATCATCAAGCCTATTATTTTCCAAGCATTCTGAGGTTTTTGCGCTGTAGCCGTTTCCTGCTTTTGTGACTTTTGGGCAATGGTTAAAGTCTCCGCTTTTGCCAAATCTTTAATATATACTTGTCCTGCATTGAGAATTTGCCTTTCCTTTTCGCTTTCACTTTGCAAATTCACCGTCACCTTCACCCCTGGCTTAATCTCCGCTTCAGCGCGTAAATTACGAATTGTACGGATAGTGCCAATTAATAATTCAAACTGTGTTTCTAATTCTATATCAATCAGGTTGTCATCTACCTGGGGATACAATTGTAAAGATATTGTTTGGGGAGAATCGGTTGGTTGTTGGGTGAGAGTCTGCCAAATTTCCTCAGTAATATGAGGCATAAACGGATGAAGTAATTTTAAAATCCCTTCTAACACGTAGGCGATGGTTTGTTGTGCAACCCGCCGCGATGCTGCATCAGCATCTTTTTGCAACCGTGATTTCACAAGTTCAATATACTGGTCGCAAAAATCACCCCAAATAAATTCATAAAGTCCCTTGGCTGCTTCCCCTAAACCGTAGTTGTTGATGGAATTGGTAGTTTGTTTAACAACTTGATGATAGCGGGAAAGAATCCAGCGATCGCTCAGTTCATTGCTGAGTGGTTGACCTAATTGTTGCGGGGTTTGTCCATCCAGATTCATCATCACAAATCTGGCAGCATTCCACAACTTATTGGCAAAATTGCGGGAAGCCTCCACCGATGAAGATTCATCCTTTTGGCGATCGTACTCCAAACGGATATCTTGACCAGCCCCAGCCACTTCTTTAACTAGGGTATAGCGTAGAGCATCAGTGCCATATTTAGCAATCAGCAACAACGGGTCAATCCCATTATTTGCTGACTTGGACATCTTTTTATTATTTTCATCCCGTACCAAACCATGAATGTAAACAGTTTTAAATGGCATAGTCCTAGTAAAATGACTCGCCATCATCGTCATTCTGGCAACCCAGAAAAAGATGATATCAAAACCTGTTACCAAAGTCGTAGTCGGGTAATAAGTCGCTAAATCCTGGGTTTGTTCCGGCCAGCCTAAAGTCGAAAATGGCCACAGTCCCGAAGAAAACCAAGTATCCAACACATCAGGGTCTTGCTCAAGCTTGACATTATCGCCAAATTGTGCTTATTGCTTTTTTCCAGGCTTCCGCTTCATTCTTCGCCACGACAAACGGCGTCGAGTCAGTAATTTGTCCATCAGTTTCACTAACCGCGTACCAAGCCGGAATTTGGTGTCCCCACCACAACTGACGAGAGATACACCAATCGCGTAAATTCACCAACCAATCACGGTAAACCTTTGTCCAACGCCCAGGAACAAACTCCGGTGAATTTTGCTCGTCGAGGAATGCGAGAGTTTTGTCAGCTAAGGGGCGAATATTGACAAACCACTGAGTCGAGAGCAGGGGTTCAACAGGAACCTTACCGCGATCGCTGTAGGGAACAGTATGCTTATAATCCTCCACCTTCACCAAAAAGCCCTCAGCTTCCAGACGAGCCACCACATTCTTTCTGGCGACAAAGCGGTCTTGTCCTTGAAAATCACCCGCATTGGCGTTCAGAGTGCCGTCCTTATTCATAATATTAATAAACGGCAAATTGTGACGCTTACCCATTTCAAAATCATTGGGGTCATGAGCAGGCGTCACCTTCACGCAACCAGTACCGAAAGTGGCGTCAACAAATTCATCAGCAATAATGGGAATTTCTCGTAGTTGAATGGGGAGAGTGAGAGTTTTCCCAATCAGGTGCTGATATCTCTCATCATGAGGATTAACAGCCACCGCCGTATCACCCAACATCGTTTCTGGGCGAGTCGTCGCCACCTCCACATAACCAGAACCATCGGTGAGGGGATAACGGAAATGCCAAAGATTCCCATTTACCTCTTGATTTTCCACCTCCACATCCGACACCGCTGATCCAGAAGCCGGACACCAGTTAACTAAATATTCACCACGATAAATTAAACCTTCCTGATACAAGCGTACAAAAGCTTCAATCACCGCTTGGGATAAACCCTCATCCAGGGTGAAGCGTTCCCGACTCCAGTCTACCGACACACCCAAGCGGCGTAACTGATTGACAATTGTGCCCCCAGACTCCGCCTTCCATTGCCAAGCGCGTTCTAGGAACTGCTCACGCCCCAAATCGTAGCGAGTTTTACCCTCAGCTTTGAGTTGCTTTTCCAGAATTGCTTGCACAGCAATACTAGCATGGTCGGTGCCCGGCAACCACAGGGTATTACGCCCCTGCATTCGATGGTAACGCACGAGAGTATCAATTAACGCACTTTCAAAAGCGTGACCCATGTGCAAACTACCGGTGACATTCGGCGGTGGGATGACGATGCAATAGGGTTCGCCCGTGTGGTTGGGGTCAGCTTTGTAGATGTGGTTTTCTTCCCAGAATTTTTGCCATTTGGCTTCTGTGGAGAAAGGTTCGTAAAGACTGGGGAGATTGGTTATAGTTGCGGTCATGCTGGGAAAACTAAGTTTGGAAGGACTTTAATAAATTTTGCCACAGGGTTGAAGGGGGTTTTATGGAAACGTAGACGCTTCAGCTTCCCGTAGGGTACCACAGAGGCGCAGGGAACGCAGAGGGAAGAGAGTTGGGAGAGGAGATGAATCGGCTGACAGGAGATAAGCTGTTCTGCATTTAATTTGCACCCTCGACGCGGGCAGGATGCCCGCACTACAATAATTTGAATAAATCACAATATGCAAATTACAAGATTATCGGAGAACTGGGTTTAAAACCCCGCCCTTCTAGGGCTGCTTTATAACTAATCTATGTTCATCTTTCACAAATAAAATAGGACTGCGATCGCTGTTTCTCTCCTCTGCGCCTCTGTGGTTTGATAAAAATATCGCCAAAAATCAGAGGTATGTTAGGGACAGCGTAAGGGTACTTATGTGACTTGGCGAAGCCTGCTGCAGGCTTCGCCATTGCTCACTGCGGACAAAAAAATGAACTTGACATAGTACCACTATCGATACTATTATGAACATAAAGCAATACTAAGTTGCTTTTAAGGTGTCATTTTTGTAGAAACTTTCTACTTTTTTGACAGCAACTTGGTATAAGGTATGGCAAAAATCAAAAAACTTCTGGCTCAAATTAGAAACAATCCTAATGATGTCAATTTTACTGATTTAGTAAAAATTTGTAATCATTACTTTGGAGAGCCTAGACAAGAAGGAACAAGCCATTGTGTTTACAAAACCCCTTGGGCTGGAAATCCGCGTGTCAACATTCAAGACAAGAATGGAAAAGCCAAGGTTTATCAAGTCAAGCAGGTTTTGGAGGCAATCGATAAAATTGAGCGCATAGAAGAGGACATAGAAAATGAAGAACTATGACCACTATACATATAAAATAACTTGGTCAAAGGAAGACCAAGAATATATAGGATTATGTGCTGAGTTCCCTAGTTTATCCTATCTCGATGAGAGCCGTGCATCCGCGCTTGAGGGTATTGAAACCTTGGTAAAAGATGTCGTGACAGACATGGAAGCGAATGCCGAAAAGATTCCAGAACCTATTGCAGAAAAAAATTACAGTGGTAAATTTCAAGTTCGCATTCCTCCAGAACTTCACCGTAAGCTTGCTATACAGGCGGCAGAGGAAAATGTTAGCTTAAACCGCTACGTTAGTCTGAAACTTTCTTCTTAATTTTTTTTGTCATAAAACACCTCAATCCTTTGGAGGATGCCAACCTGCAAGCACCCAATAACTGCGGACTTCCAGCGCATCCGGATCATCACTTAAACGTAGAGATGCAACAGTCGCTCTACCAGTGGGTGTTTTACCAACAATACGCAGACCATCTTCAGTCCAGCTAAAATGCTCAGACCAGACTTGGGTACGAGGGTTAAACAGCCTGATGGTCTCACCTGTCTCTGGATCAACCCCTGTAGTTTTATCACTTTTGTAGCGATTACACAGGGGACAAGCTAACCATAAGTTTGATTCTTCATTGCTCCCACCTTTTGCTCCTATGTCGTTTACAACGTCTACAACGTTTACTAGATAGTTTCTCTACGTTGTTGTCATTTTCTACAACGTTATTCATTCACCATACTCCTCTATTATCTTTTCAACAATCGACCTAGCAGAGTAGTAGTTCCCCGGTAGCCCTGGAATGTTCTTAGCGTACCAGTCAACCGACCTCCCAGAATCCAAAGCTGATTTGATTGCCAGCCATAATCATCTTGATGGTGTTAATCAACTTTTTTCAGTTTCAAACTTTCTAGTGGGTACTGAGAAACCATTTCTTCAAAAGGAATCCATTCTCCTTCAGGTGTACAAACGTGCAGCACTCCTTCAATTTTGGTTGAAGCTAAAACTAGTCTTTTAGATTGAGCAAGTCGGAACCATTCAATAAAAATATCCACTCCTGCTTTTTCCTCATACCCTTCATTGGGTATCCAAGTATTTCTGATAGCTTCTGCTAAAAACCCTGCTGGATTGCGTACCTTGGTAGTGGATAAAGCTTCTTTGAGCGTATTAATCGCTTTTAGTACCTGTCTCCTCTGGAACCTGTTCTATCAACTTTAACAGAGTTGTACTTATTTTTATTTTTAGTGCATCTAGTTCAGATTTAACGCTATCGCTGCCCCCAGTTTTTTTAGATCGTTTCTTGTCTATTGATGTTACTTTGGGGTCATCTTTTGGTGGCGCAGAAGGGGTTTGACTGCGACATTCATCTAGTTGTTTTTTTAGCTCTGCATTTTCCACCTTAAACCTTTCTGCTAGATCATCAGCACCTTGTAGATGATAAACCCTACCAGCTAACCCCTCATTAATTCGGCGTAGCCCATCTATTTCTGCTCGTAATTTCTTGTTCTCTTCTCTCAAGGTGGAAATAATTACGGATTTAGAATTGTCCGATGCCAGTGGAGCCTGTCTAGATTTAGGTCTTTGCTTCTGCTGGATCACGCAGAGTTTCAATCCTACTCCTCAAATCTTCCTGCTTATACAAGTAAGCGGTAGACACATTAGCAGTTTGAGCAACAGATTTAAAACTAATTACCTGACCCTGTTTTATCATCCTCTCAAGTGCTTTCTCTACACGTTCTGCTGATTCCTTAGCTTTGTGTGCTGCTGCCTCTTGTAAAGCTTCAATCTTCCTATTCATCATGATTCACCTCAAAGATTATAATTAGCTTTATAAACTTAACTAATCTCTAATATCGGTTTGGAAATAGGCATTCGAGGTGGAGCAGTTTTCCACATTAAATCAATTTCTTCGGGAGTCAGTTGATAAACCTGACTTACCAGTTTGGACAACTTATTCTCTAGACTTAAAGCTTCAGCCTTACGTGCTTGAATGTTTGGTGCATAATCATTGTAAACATCGCTAATTTATTTAATAATTTTTGGACTTAAACTTTTTGGTTTTTTAGTCTTACGTAACTTTATTTGTTGAATGAAATTCTCCTGCTCAAGGTTATCAAAACTTTCTAATTTTTTTCCTGGTTTGTCAATAGATTGTTCTACTTGTAACCAGTAAAGTACATCTTCATAAGCTTTTTGATTAGTTTTAGTTATTTCGATAAGACGGTTAACAATAGGTTCTACCTCTGCTCTAATTGCGTTTGTAGGTGGTGCAATAGGGAGTATTTCCATTAGCATTCCTGCTGGATTTAATGCTTCATCCTTCATGTGTGGTAAGTAACGCCAGTTGTGCCACCAAAGTAAAGGAGAATTCAAAACTGCTAATACATATAAGTCTGCATTAGGAATAATAAAAACTTTATTGTTTGTAAAGTATCCTTGATCATCGTAACTATAGGATGGATGAAATTGTATTTCTTGGTATATGAGTTTTGGCTTTTCAAACTCCTGCCAATAGTTTGCACCATATCTACTCAGAACATACCAAGGTAACTTTCCCTGCTTAACTTCTGGACGGTTCTCTAAACTTCTCCTGTGTTTCTCTAACCAAGACAAGACAGATGGATATTCTTGTATTGGGCAGTCCCATTTAACAAAAAGCATCCAGAGTTGTTGCCATTGCGAAACCCATCTCTTAACATCCTGACCACGTAAATATGGTTTAATAATTTCAGATGCCCTTGAATCTTCACGAATTAATTTATTTTTTGTTTCTTCGTCAATTAAAAAAGCATCATTAAATCCTGTGATAATTCCCCAAAATGGCTTGGTATTTAATAACTCATTCAGAGGTATTCCATTTTGCCTAATTTTTTGATATAAAATTTCTACCTCCGGCTTTTCAATACTCCAAGCATCAGAGCCAAATTGAGACCAAGGTACTTGATAACCCTCTTGTTGAACATATTGCGGTAAATTGATATTATTTAATTTTTCACGAGAAACAGGGCATATAAGTACAGAAGAATTTATCCTATCTAAGTTTTCGCTCTGAACAGATTCTTTTGCAATTGGAGATTGAAATTTTCGAGCTACTACTATACAAGGAAAAGTATCGGCTTCCTTGAAAATAGGAGCATGTCCAAAATCAATAATTTGCTCAACTATACTTGTTTGCGAAAAGAAACGGCGCAATGGCTCTCCATATCTAGCCCTTAACCACTTATTTGTAACGATATAGGATAAGATTCCGTCTTGTTTAAGAATCCTTAACCCTTTCTCGTAGAAGTAGGTGTAAAAGTATACGTACCCATCATAAGAATCATAATTCTCTTGCAAATAGGTTTTATATGGAGATAAAAAACTTTGTCTAACATAAGGGGGATTTCCAATTACAACATCAAAACCCCCGTCTAGCCCGTCTAGAAAAACTTCAGAAAATTCTGCTTCCCAGTTAAACGCATGAATAGCTACTCCTTGGTCTGAGATAATAGAGTTTCCTACTTTTATGTTGTCATCTAAATATGTTAATGCTTTACCTTGCTCTGCTGTTTTTAACCACAACGATAATTTTGTAATTTCAACCGCTTCTGGCGATAAATCTACTCCGTAAAGGTTTTCATTCAAAATAGTTTTGTTTAGATCAAACAGACTCCTCTGCCCTAAGATCCCACTCGAACCTTTTCCTTTTGTTTGACGCGCATATTCCAATGCAGCAAGAGCTTCGTTGACTCTTTCATATTCCCGATTTAAATAATCAAACGCCGCAATCAAAAACGCACCGGAACCACACGCGGGATCAATCACTCGCGTTTTTAGTAGTACATCATCTCGGTAAGCTTCCCAAAACTTGATTTCAGTTTCTCGCTTTATATTTGTAGATCGATCTGGAATCTGTTCAAGTTGAAAATGGTTGCGTAACTCCTGTTCTTTGCGCCTGAGATATCCTCCTAACCCAACTCCTACAATGTACTGAGTGATAAAAGCTGGTGTGTAAAAAACTCCCTCTTTTTTGCGCTTTCCTGTCTTCTGGTCGTATACTTCTCCTGCTGCTATTGACTTGAGTTCTTCAAGATCAGTAACTGACTGCTCAAATATGTGACCCAGAATGTTAACAGACACCTCAGTATCAAAATCAAATCGCGTTAGTTGTTTAAGCTGCGTACAGATTAGGTCTGGCACATGAAGCTTTTCATCTAGTAACAAGTCATACTTAAATAAACCGCCATTGTAGCCAGGGATAGGAGGATCATCATTACCAGCATTAACCCAACGAAATATAGCTTTGTAATTTTCCCAGATAGAACGAGGATTGTATGGATCTTTGTGGTCGTGAGCTTTTTTAATTGTATTTTTTGGCAGTAGTTTTCTATCTTCACAAAAAGCAATGAATAGAATTCTGTCTAGTAGTTTTTGTGCTTTCTCAATTAGGACAGCTTCACGGTTAGGAATATCATCTGGAGCATTACTATGAAAGGAACTAGCTATATTAAGGCGAACTGTTTTATATTCTTTGTAAAGGTCTTCAGTAATGCTTTCTTGAGCTTCGCCCGACTCCATTAGCAATAAGTCAGTTCTAGAAGAAGCTTTAGGGTTATCCGAACTAGGTAAGAAGTTTTGACGACATAGCAAAAAATAGAACCGTTTAAATATTTCCAAGTCTGCTAGGTCAACTAGATTAAAAACTTCACAGTAAGCAGGTGTTTTACTGGTTTGATATAGCCGAATTTCTCGATAGTTAGAGATAATAACCCATTTACAATCAGCAGTGTAATTGGCGTATCTCCATCCTTGGTCAACTGCTGATTCCTTACGTCCTGCTGCTGATCTGTCCAGGTCATCTTTTGCACCTTTCAATTCAATCGGCGCAATGACTTTACCTTTTAGCTTGACTTTCCCTTTTTGCTCATCCAGAGAAGTAAAGAAGCCTAAAGCTCCATCGGCTGAACCACCACCATCAGAAATAGTTTGCTCGGCATGGATTTCCCAAGCTATACCACCTCCTTGGATTACCGAATGATAGCCTAATGCCTGTTGGAAAACATCGCTTAAAAACTGCCCATGTAAAGAAACCTCTTTAAGTTGGTCAAGTACACCTTTCTTTAATGGCTTAATCCATTCAATTATTTTTTTCTGGCGTTCTTCTATATCTTCAGGAAATATAAAACCACCTATAGCACTGTTTATAGTTCTACTGTGAAAAAGTTGGTTGACTGGGTAACTAGACATATTGTAAATACTCAAATTTATGTAGAAAACAGTAAGGGACTGATTATTGCCTTAGTATTGGATGTATTACAGACATATCAAGAAAACTGAATTATACTATTTCATTGTCTGCCTCCAAGGTTTTAATGACTTTTTCTAAGTTCTCTTTGATAGGCGTATTTTTATGAACTTGTAGCTGCCAACCACAGTTTTGAGCTTTTTCTAAAACGTTGTTGGTACGCTCTAAAGTGTCTTTTAAAATCGGTATAAAGTTTTTATTAGTTCTCCAATGAGGGCAGTTATAGCAACCATCAAAACCGGGAATGTCACAATCACCTAACACCTTGGGTCTAGCACAATAACCGTGTTCTAATGCTCTGGCTTGTACATTCTTTTTGAACCATTCTAGGTCATTATTGCTAGATAAAATAGTTTCTTCTAGCTCAACTGTTTCTCCTTGAAAATTAATTACTCTTGATTCGTGATATTTCTCAACCTCTTTCCTGAGAGTTTCATCAAAAATGTGAGCATAAATAGCAGTCATTGTAGGAGATTCATGACCTAAATATCTTTGAACAATGTGTTGTGGTACTCCAGCATTAATCATGCGAGTACCAACGGTATGGCGAAACTGATGAGGATGAAAATGCCAAATATTTCCTGATTCATCGCTTATTTCTTTTTCTTTTGCTAGCCAGTTAAGAACATCAGAAAATGTTTTAGAATTTACTGCTCTTTCAGTAGGAATAAATTGGTTTTTAACAAAACCACGAATTCCTTTTTTGGTTACGCTATTTCTCCTAGCGCAAAATAGTAATTGAAACTTTGATGATAAGTTTTTCTTAATATATTCTTGTTGTTCCTTAATAACATAAGCTAATTCATTAGATATAGGAATTGTTATTTCCTTTTTCATTTTAAATTGGCGATAACAGAGAAAATAATTATTATTATCTTCTATTAAACAGTTTAAATTAAGATAGCATAACTCAGATATTCTCATCCCGCATTCTTGCATTACTAGCACCATTCTCAGGTAATGAACATAAGTGTTAATTGTAGTTTGAATATCAGCATGACCTAGCCGTTTTTGCAGATAAGACATATCCCACCCTGCACGAATTAGCTCTGTTGCATGAGTATGTCTTAATAAATGCGGATTTACATTAATTCCTGTCTTTTTTGACAAACGTCTAAACAAACTATCAACAGTTTTATAAGCCAATGGTGTGCCAATTTCACCCTTACCTGGAGCTTTGATAACCACAAAAATAAAATCACAATCAATATCTTCTGGGTACTCATCTATCAAGTAAGCTGAGTACCATTGCATCAGTTCTTTGCTAACGTGAACTGTTCGCTCTGTTCCAGATTTAGCTCTAACATGGTTAACGTTATCTAATCTTGGGACTACATGAATTTCATTGGTTTTACCTGTAACCATGTCTTCATGTCTTAGCCCTAACGCTTCACCTATTCGTAGCCCTGTTTCGTATAGCAACCTAATTAGGAACTTGTCACGTAATGTGTTAGAAGCTTCAACTAAGGTGTTAACTTGCTCAGGTGTTAAACATCCAGGGAATGTCTTTGGTTCTTTGATTTTTAATAGCCGTGTCTTAACCTCTTTACCTTTGCTAATATGGTGCAAAAAAGGCTTATATTTACGTCCTGGTTGCAATTGATAGCGATAGGCATCTACCCCTTCAACTGCTCCTATACGCTCTTGAAACTCATAGAACCCACAAACAGTTGTTAGGCAATGATTAATAGTCTTCTCGCAGCGTTTAGAAACCTGTGGCTGAACAGATAAAACCCCGGAGTTAGGGTTTCTCAACCAGTGGATAAAGTTTGATAGCTGCTCTAAATCAATTTCGAGCCAATTTAATTTTGAATCCCGCAAAAACTCCCAGAACAGCTTGAGGTTATGGGTATAGGTCTGAATCGTGTTTGGAGAACGCCCTACACTGTCTAAATAATGCAGGTATTTCTGGATTGGCTCAATAGGTAAATAATCGTCATCCAGCACCATCCAGATCGGACGATCGCTGTTTGGAAGGATACCTTTTTGGACTTTCATCCTCACCTACCCTAAATATCGATGTTTACATTATAGACTTAAATTATTAATCTGTATATATATGACAACAGCGTAGTGATAAAACTTCATATCAGCTACGCTGTTGTTGTTGTTGTTACTTGTAACTTAATAAGACATAATAGAAATGGGGATAATATGTTCAATTTCCAAACGCGCCATCACTAACCGTTGAGGACTCAAGCAATAGCCACAACGGTTTTTAGCCGCAGTGCGGACACGACGATCTATTTCTACAGGAATATAAAAGCGAGCCATTGCTGTTAGTTGATAGGGGGTATCAAACCACGTTCAACAGCCACTTTTAAGGCTCTTGCTTTACTTACTAAGCCACGTCGGTAGACCTGCATGAGTTCATCTAGTTGATGAACCTCTACATCATTGAGTTGTCCCTCTCGGTGACGCGCTAACAAATCACTAAAAACCTCTTGTTGATCGGGTTCCATCTGCAGATTGCAGATAACCAAAACCTGGTCATCGGGTAATGACTCTACAGGTAATTCAGTAATAGCGCGGTCAATCCATTCTAGTAATACATCTTCAAGTCGCCGATGTGTGAAAGCAGCGATTTCCTTTGCTTTTTGTGCCAGTGTTTCAGGGAGTTGAAGGGTAACAATTTCAGTCATGTGCTACCAGATGAGGGTTTCACTTCTAATTGTATCGATCAATATTGAGAGAATGTGGAGTGCGGATTTCTCTTTCCCTCCTCTGTCTCCTTTGCGCCTCTGCGCCTCTGCGTGAGATAAAAAAAAGGACGAACCCAAAAGTTCGCCCTCAATCATGGTGTTGCTCAATCCAAACCCAAAACTTAAATCTTCGCTTCCTCCCTCACCAACTTATCCCAACCCAAATCCTTCAAATTATTATTTCTCCGCAACGGACGAGTCACCAACTCAAGAACATCACGCGCATTACCAAAACCGTGAATTTGAGCAAAAGTAAACTCCACAGACCACTTAGTATTAATACCCCGTGCTTCCAGAGGGTTAGCATGAGCCATACCAGTAATTACTAAATCTGGCTTTAACTCATAAATTCGCTGTACCTGATTGTAATTATCCGGCTTTTCAATAATCTTCGGTAGTGGTACACCCATTTCTTGACAAGTCTTCTCTAATAGCGTCAACTCAGCAGCTTGATAACGCTTATCCATGTAGGGAATCCCAATTTCGTGAACTGTCATCCCGCAGCGCACCAAGAACCGCGCTAAAGACACTTCCAGTAAGTTATCGCCCATGAAGAATACAGACTTACCACGAATCAATTTCACGTAATCTTCCAAACCAGCCCAAATTTGTGCTTCCCGTTCATCCAAACCTTTAGGAGTAATACCAAACACAGAGCAAATTTTCTCAATCCAAGCACGGGTGCCATCAGGGCCAATGGGGAAGGGTGCGCCGATCAGTTTACATTTGCGGCGACGCATTAAGGTAGTAGCAGTGCGACTGAGGAAGGGGTTGACACCAGAGACGTAATACCCTTCTTCCAGTACTGGCAATTCAGTGAAGCGCTTCGCGGGTAACCAACCGGAAACTTTGATGCCTTGCTTCTTCAGTTCTAAGGTTAACTGAGTGACAACGGGATCGGGAAGGGAGCCAAAGAGAACCAGAGGTGGGTGATCTACGTACTCAGATTCATCTTGGGCGACATCTTCTTTCTTTTTACCAAAGTTGAGCAATTTGGCGAATCGCATTCCGTTCATTTTTGTCTGTTTCCGCCACAGGTGCCTTATCAGGACAACGATTCGCCATTGCGGCTAATACGGTGTCTTCCCCTTGGGTAAAGGCGTAATCTAGACCATTAGCACGCGCCACCACAATCGGAATCCCAATTTCCGATTCTAGCTTTGGTGCCAAACCTTCCAAATCAGTTTTTATAATTTCCGTAGTGCAAGTGCCAATCCAGACAATCACACTAGGATTGCGATCGCGTTTAATTTGTAAGCATAACCGCTTTAACTCTTCGTAATCATTCAGTTGTGCGGAAATATCCCCTTCTTCCAATTCTGCCATTGCATAACGAGGTTCAGCGAAAATCATCACCCCCATCGCATTTTGCAGGAAATAGCCACAAGTCTTAGTCCCAATCACCAAAAAGAAGCTATCTTCAATTTTTTGGTATAACCACGCCACGCAGCTAATTGGGCAAAATGTGTGGTAATTCCCAGTTTCACACTCAAAGCTTAAAGCTTCTGGTTGTTGAGCGACAGTCATTTTCGTTATTCTCCCCTAGATATTTAAAAGCAGGTGAAAGAAGAGGAAATCAGCACTCATGACTCCTACTTCCTCACTGAGTAATTAATTGTTGGGGAAGAGACGGGCAATCTCAGAATCGTCAAAAACTCCAGATGACAGTTCTTCCCCAAGGAAGTCGTTATTTGCTTGACCTTTGTGCAGTGCTGTTTCATCACCCCAGACATCTGACAACACATCGCTAAAAGCATTTTCCTCTGGTGAATTTAGCTCCTCAATTCCCGTTTCATCCAGCTTTTCTTCTGTTTCGCTATCGAAGGAAATATCACCAAATTCATCCACAGTTTCTAAATTCGCCAAAGGTTGAGACTCAAGTTTTGAATTGTGTCCCTTGGCTGAGGAAAAATCGTCAAACCGATTTTGGGTTTCCTTTCCCTCGGTGGTATGGTGGGAATCAACAACAGCGAACTCCTGAGCAACGTCCGTGTGTCCCAAGCCATTTTTATGGGAAACTACCGCCGTTGGATCATTAGCGTCTTCATCCGCTGGCTGAAAATAATAATTCTCTGCGTGTGCTTTGTGAATGTAGCGATTACCGAGAGCGATGTCTGGGTCAAAATGCAAATCCAGCACTTCAATTAGTGTATCAGCGTCAGGATTGAGTCTAGAAAAAGGCATCATTAGCTGCGCTAATTTTGGCTCTAGCGCGTTGACAACTCCCAGGATGAGGTAAGACGGTGGCCGCTTCCCCCCATCGGGGGTGTAGACCGATTCCACTTCCATATGCAGCGTAATCCAGTCTCGATTCGCTTGGAAAAACTGCAACCACTTTTGCTTTATTGAATCTGTAAAGCTATGAAAGAACGCCATATTATTTTCCCCATCCTGAGAAATAGATGATTTATACAATCATCAAGTCTAGTTCCTCTTCCGGATTACGCACCTGTGGTTTACTCGGATTTAGATAAAAATCTGATAACAAAGAGAACAATTCACGATCCGGGGCGTCATTCGGTACTACACCTTCTGGACGCGCCAAAATTTGGTCGGCGATGTTGAGATAATAATCGCAAACGTAGCTCAGTGATGGGTCTGACTCTGCCATTTCAAATAAAGTTTTACCTTTAACACGAGAAACACGAATATCCTCAATCAAAGGTAACACTTCCAAAACTGGCATAGGTACTGCTTCTATGTATTTTTCAATTAAATCACGCTTGGAGGTGCGATTACCAATCAAACCTGCTAGACGCAGTGGGTGAGTGCGTGATTTTTCTCTGACTGAAGCGGCAATGCGATTGGCTGCAAACAAAGCATCAAAGCCGTTGTCAGTAACAATCATACAGTAATCTGCATAATTTAGTGGTGCGGCAAAACCGCCACAAACAACGTCACCGAGAACATCAAACAGAATTACATCGTACTCATCAAAAGCGTTGAGTTCTTTAAGTAATTTCACGGTCTCGCCGACTACGTAGCCGCCGCATCCAGCACCAGCCGGTGGACCGCCAGCCTCAACACAATCAACACCACCGTAGCCTTTATAAATTACATCTTCAGGCCAGACATCTTCGTAGTGATAGTCCTTTTCTTGGAGAGTGTCAATAATCGTCGGAATTAAAAACCCAGTCAGGGTGAAAGTGCTGTCATGTTTTGGATCGCAGCCAATTTGCAGAACTTTTTTACCGCGTTTGGCTAGGGCGACGGAGATATTACAGCTAGTTGTGGATTTGCCGATTCCACCTTTTCCGTAAACTGCTAGTTTCACTTGTGTTTGCCTCTAATGGTTTTTTCTCAAACTTGTGGCTAAAGCATTTGCCTTCGCCTAGCCTGAAATGGCGATGCGTTAGGTCTGTAAATGTCATTATTAGCCAAATGGCAGGGAAAAGAAAGAGGCTTTTAATCTGTAAATCGATGATATTAAGTGAATTATGATTTAATTATTTGCTTTAGCAATTTAATCTCAAAAATAGTCTTAATTAGCTTTAAAAATCAAAATTTTGATTATTTATTTAATTTTATATATAAAAAAGTTACAAAAGACAAAAAACTGAAATAGAGTTTTATCAATGGTTTTCATAGGCTTATCACATGGAAAAGCAACGGTATTTTAGGTCAAAAAAAGTATAGTCAGGGCTTGATGTCGGGATGATTAGCCCTAGAGTCTAAATACAGAGACATTCTTCAATCTCACGTAAATTCGAGGTTTTCAGTCAACCGCCAAGAGAATATGACTATAGCTTGTCAGCAAATACTCTCTACTTTGTAATTAATTATTAATTTTTGGAATAATTCTTTCATCACCACATTGTTAAACAAAAAAAGTCCGCCTCTGCGGACTAAAGAAAAATTGGCATTGCTGAGTAAAGGCAAAAATTCTATTTCTCTCTCCTCCTACTCTCTGCGTCTCTGCGTGAGATAAATTCATAAATTCATTAAACAACGCCAAAAAACCGTTAATATCTATTCCCCATAGGCGCTACCCGCCACCTTACCCCGGAATACCACATATTGATAGATGTTGTAGAACAACATGATCGGGATCAAGAAGCCTACAAAAATGATCATGAACACTAAGGCGCTGGGGGAAGCGGCTGCCTGATAGATGGTTATTTGGGTAGGAATGATATAGGGAAACACAATCAGCCCCAACCCAATAAAGGTGAGCAGAAAAATCAAAATTGTCCAGATGAAGGGAGTTCGTTCTTCCTCACGGTTGAGGCTTTGCAACAGTAGCCAGACGAGAAGCACACCCAGCACAGGAATTATTGCAAAGAGATAAACCAGAGGTGGACTGAAAAGGCGTGTGCGTGCAGTTTCGTAAAATACAGGGGTGGCGATGGTAATCAAAACTGCGCCGATGAGGGTTGTCACAGCGGCAATTTTGGCAGTACGAAAATGGGTTTTTTGGAGTGTCCCTTCAGTTTTCAAAATTAGGTACGTGGAACCAATCAGCACATAACCTTGAATCAGGGTGAGGGCGACTAAAAGCGATCGCCAGTCTAACCAATCCCAGGTAGAACCAATAAAATGCCCCGCCTCATCTACTGTAATGCCTTCAATGACGCTACCGAGGGCGAAACCCTGTCCCAAGGCGGCGAGGAAGCTACCGGCACCAAAGGCGAAGTTCCAAAAAAACTTGCGATTGGAATGTTCCCGAAACTCAAACGCCACCGCCCGGAAAATCAACCCAAATATCATGATGAAAATTGGGATATATAGGGCGCTGAGAATGGTGCCATAAGCCAGGGGGAAAGCGCCAAACAACGCCCCACCCATCAACACCAGCCAGGTTTCGTTAGCATCCCAAACGTTGCCGAGACTAGTCATTAAAATGCTGCGCCGTTCTTCGTCAGAACTGGTTAGGGAGAGGATACCAACACCCAAATCAAACCCGTCTAACATCACATAAAGAAACAGGAACAGCGCCAGAATGACAAACCAAACTTCGGGAAGGAAGTGCAATAATGCTGCCATTGTTTTAACAGGTATCAGTTATCAGGTGTAGAGACTTGATTAATCGCGGTTACAGTTATCAGGTTTGTTTTGTTGTTCACGCAAAGGCGCAAAGGCGCAAAGAAAGAGGGAGAATAATGACTCAAGAGGTCTACTGATAAATGTTCACTGTTTTAAGTCTCCACTGGACGTTGATCGGGGACAAATTCCGTTGGGGTGGGATCGACTGCGGGTTGGTTGTCTAATCCTGGTACAGGTAGCTGTAAGTTAGGGCCTTTGTTGATAATCCGGCTCCCGAAATACAGGGTTGAGAATAACAGAATGCTGTAGATTACTGCAAAGGTTGTCAAAGATGTCAAGACATTACTAGCGGGGATATGGGATGCGGCATCAGCAGTGCGGATTTGCCCATACAACGCCCAGGGTTGCCTTCCTACACAGCGCACAATCCAACCTGATTCTACGGCAATGTAGCCCAAGGGCGCAGCAAAAATCCAGGCACGCATCAGCCATTTTTGTTGAGTAATATTTTCTGGAGAGAGTTTACCTAAAAGCCACTGCAAGGTACTCCACAGCATTAAGCCGACTAAGAAGAAACCAATCCCACTCATGATGCGGAAGGAGTAGTAAATTAAGCCCACCATGTGGGGGCGATTCTCTGGTTTCCATTCCTTGAGTCCTTGAACTGGTTCAGAAAGATTCTTTTTGAACTCTAAAATGTATCCCAAGCCGTTGGGAACGGAGAGTTCCCAGGTGTTTTTTTGAGCTTTTTCATCGGGTAAGGCAAGCAAAGTCCAATCTGCAGGCTCTCCGGCGGGGGATGTTTCCCACTTCGCTTCCATTGCTGCTAGTTTGGTGGGCTGGTAATGATAAACTTGCTCGGCGCTTAAATGTCCGATGTAGACTTGGAGTGGTGCAACTGCGATCGCAGTTGCTAAAACAATTTTCAGTGATTTAGCAAAAAAGGCTTGATTGCGTTCTTTGAGAATATACCAAGCGCTGATGCCACCAATCACAAATAAAGAGGTTTCCAGGGTGGCAAAAAACATGTGCAACACGCTTTTCACCATAAAGGGATTGAGAATTGCTTGGAAATAATCGCTGACGATGAATTTCCCATTCACCATTTCGCCACCCGATGGAGTTTGTAGCCAGGAATTAGCAACTAAAATCCAGAAGGTAGACAAGTTTGCCCCAAAGGCAACCATGATGGTGGCTAGGTAGTGAATCACCGGGTGAACTCGCCCCCAGCCAAACAACATAATGCCCAGAAATCCGGCTTCTAGCATGAAAGCCATTGCGCCTTCAAAACCGAGAATGCTGCCAAAAAAATCACCTACAGCTTCTGAGAAAGGTGCCTAATTTGTGCCAAATTGAAATTCCATTGGCAATCCTGATGCCACACCAATGCCGAAGTTAAGGACGTAGAGTTTAGACCAGAAGCGGGCATGATGATAGTAGTCTGGATTACGTGTTTTCAGCCACAGCCCTTCCACAATAACTAAGTAAATACCCATCCCAGTGGTGAGGACAGGCCACAGCATGTGAAAGATGGCTGTCAGCGCAAACTGCATCCGTGATAACACAACGGTATCTGACAAAAAATCCATGCTTGCCTCCGCAAGTTAATCAAGCGTCAACTTGGTTAATGTATTCTAAAAAAGCCTTTCACATTAATTTTACTGATTAAATTTAAATAGTTTGTAGAAATAATTAATACGACAATCCGTAAAAGTATCAATGTGGATGAATTGGCGATTTTAAATCTTAGATTGTCCGCCGCATGATTTATCTCCTGTAATTTGCTCGATTTCTTGCAATGTTTGCCAGCCGGCTTCCCATTGGTAGCCGTCTTGCAATAATTTAGCGTTGAGCCAGAATCGGACTTGCGGATCACAGGCTGCAACCATTTCGGCATAAACCCATTTTCCCTGATTTTTGCGGTTGACAACTTGAAAATGTCGCCAACCATCTACTTTCTGCTGTGCTGTCCATTTAGAGCCAACAAGGTAAGGAAATTTTTGTTTTTTAGTCATTTGTTCACTTGTCAGTTGTCATTGGTTATTCTCCCCCTCCCCCGTTCCTTTCAAGGATTCACCAAATCGCCGCTACGATCAAATGTGTGACAAATCAACGCACCATCTTGCTGAACACATAAAGACAACCATTTGATATGGCTCCAACAGCCGTCAATGTTGTTAATTATTTTGCGCTTTTTTCTGCCTAGGCGTTGCTGTACAACTTCATTAGGGCAAAGAATCTCTAAGGTTCCCGTACCATCTTCATGGTTAATAATGCGAAATAGACAGTCTTGCAGCATAGCACGGCTGCTGCTGTCAAAAAACCGCTTAAATCGCTGTAGTTTTTCCCCTTCAGTCATGTCGCTAACGCGCTTCATAAGCAAAAAATCCTCATCCTCTAAGTCAAAATCATCATCCTCGAAGTTATAAGGGTCAATCATTTTCGGTATCCTACAGATCCTCGTAGCGGCACAGAACTGCTCATTGGTGTCAACTTAACGCGAAACCCTTGTCAAAACCTGATTTTGAATTAAATTCACCTACCATCAAGATCCGCGTTACCCCACCCTAACCCTCCCGATGTCTTGGGGAGGGAACTAGATTTTCTGGTTTCCCCCCAATAAACGGGGGAATTAAGGGGGTTAAAAGACCTGTGGGATAAGCGTTTGAGCTTAAGTTGACACTTATGAGCACTGCTGTGCCCCTACTCCGTGGCCTATTTACTACAAATCTAAACGACGGCTGCTACCTTCTCTAATAAGCCCTGAAACAACCTTAATCCGTCGCTACCGCCTAATATACTATCAGACGCTCTCTCTGGGTGGGGCATCATGCCTAAAACATTGCCCTGACGGTTGCAAATCCCGGCTATGTTGTTGAGTGAACCATTGGGGTTATCTCCCTCATAGCGAAATACAACTTGTCCGTTATCTTCAATTTCTGCCAAAGTGGTTGCATCAGCGTAAAATCGCCCTTCTCCGTGGGCTATGGGTACAGTAATGATTTCACCAGTCCTATAAGCTTGTGTCCAAGGGAGATTGGTACGCTCGACTTTCAGAGGGAGGCGATCGCAAATAAAATGCAAATCCCGATTTCTTGCCAATGCTCCTGGCAATAATCCTGCTTCAGTTAATACCTGAAATCCATTGCAAATACCGATGACAAATTTACCTTTTTGAGAGTGTTCAACAACCTGCTGCATCACAGGCGAAAACCGAGCGATCGCACCACAGCGCAAATAATCCCCGTAACTAAAGCCACCAGGGATAACAATCACATCTAAATCATCAATATCCGTTTCTTGATGCCAAACCATGCGAGTTGGTTGTCCGAGCAAGTCTCTGGTAACATAAGCCACATCGCGATCGCAATTAGAACCTGGAAAAACAACAACACCGAATTTTGTCATTTTTAATTTGGGAATGGGCATGGGGCAATTCAATTTTGGATTTTGGATTTGCAATTTTGGATTTGACTTCAATCTAAAATCTAAAATTCCTGGGGTATGGGGAATGGGGCATGGGGCAATTCAATTTTGGATTTTGGATTTGCAATTTTGGATTTGACTTCAATCTAAAATCTAAAATTCCTGGGGCATGGGGGAGCCACTGCGTTCCTGTCGCCTTGCGTCGGAATTTTGTGGCGTCATGGGGCATTGGAGACACAACTTTCTCCCCATCTCCCCATACTACCCATTCCCTAAAAGACACCAGTCTGTGTTTCAACCTCGATCAAATCAAAGCGATAATTTTCAATGACTGGATTTGCTAACATTTGGTCACAAATGCTATTCAGGTTTTGACGCGCTTTAGTTTCATCAGTCGAGGTGATGGTCAATTGAATGTACTTACCAATCCTTACCTGCTCTACGTTGTCGTATCCCATCTGCTGAAGACCAGATTGTACAGCCACACCAGCAGGGTCTAACACTGAAGGACGAAGGGTCACAAAAATTTTGGCTAAATATTTCCTTTGCACAGGCTTTTGCTAAATGCTGCGATCGCTATACTATAACTTTCTGTTCCAATTGAGTGAAAATAAGCTTAAGAAGCGGTTACAGTTAATTTATCAGTCCGTCAATACTACAAGAGGCCAATTTAAATCATTGTCTATGAGAGCTATACACACCCGCAGTCAAGAGCGGATTTTGAACCTGCTAAAAACCATCAAACAAGGTATTTCCGCCCAGGATATTTACGTTGAATTGCGTAACCGGAATCAGAGTATGGGTTTAGCAACAGTTTACCGCTCGTTGGAAGCCTTAAAAATGGAAGGACTGGTGCAGGTAAGGACTTTGGCTAACGGTGAAGCCCTCTATAGCTTATCGCAGCAAGACAAACACCACCTTACTTGTTTGCAATGCGGTACCTCAATTCCGATTAATCAATGTCCTGTCCATGACCTAGAAGACCAGTTACAGGATACTCATAAGTTTAAAATTTTTTACCACACTCTTGAGTTTTTTGGTTTGTGCCGCCAATGTCAGATCAATCATCCGGCTGAGGTTGGTCATTAGTGAGTTGTCATTGTAACTCTCTTTTACTCAATTAAGCGCGTTTCTTCATATCTTGCATTTTTAATTATAAATACTTAATTTCTATATTGTAAGTGCTAAATACTACATCTGCTTGAATTCATTTTTCATTGCTCTTATAGAGTAATTTAGCTATTAAACCTCGTCCATTTTCAAACCTGGAGTAGTGCGGGCTAGTTCGACTGACTTGTACTGAGCTTTGTCGTTCGCGTAGCGTCTCGCAGAGAAGTAGCGCTCACGCCGTACCCCTCCTCAAAAGCAAGCTGCGCGTAGCGTCCCGCACTTAAGTCTTGCCCGCTACTACCACTAGGGAGCAAGATGCTCCCACTACGTATGAAAAACTATGGTTCTCAAAACAGATGTGGTTTACAGCAGGTTTCATGTATTTAAACCACACGCTGATATCTGTATTTCTTTGTTCCTTGGTAGCTTTTGCATCTATCATTTCATTGTTGCAAAATATGAGTTTATCGCTTCACCCTGGGAATAACGCGATCGCTTTGAGAGAAATTGTAACCTTGAGCTTTTGACAAATCAAACCTATTCCCAGTATATTAACTGGGTTTATTGATGCATCCAAAACCTTAAAAGAGGCTATCAGAGGTTCTCATAGCTGGAAATTTTTCGTGTTGATTTAAAACAAACTAATTTCGATTCAGCGCGATCGCCCAGAAAAAAATATGCATAAAATCACAATCCTTTCCTGTGCTTTGCTTTCTTTTGCCTTTCCCAGTCTAAGTTATGCATCGGAGGTGACGCCATTAGTTTCTGGTGAAGAAACAGCAAAACCAGAAGTTCCACAACAGCGATCGCCTGTGAGTACTCAAGCCAAAGATTTGCAGACGGAAAAGCCCCTAGTTGTAACTCCGGAAACAGCGACAGAGAATTTATCACAACAATCACCTGATAACACACCCATCAAGGATTTACAAACCCATCCTCCCCTTTCCCCATTGCAAAAACAACCAACCCAATTGCATAACTTGGAAACAGCCAATCAGCTGCGAAAGGGCGAATTTCAGGGGGAAGGAGGTTGGCTGGAAGCTTTACCAACGGATAAGTCTGTAATTGGGACAGGTTTGGAAACCTATCAGTTGGGTTTTGATTGGGGCGTAACAGACAACCTGCAGATAGGTTTTACAGGGGATATTTACGACGATTATGTCCAATGTAACCCAAATCCAAATAAATGCCCTGACTTTACTACTACCAGTTATGGCACTAAAATAAAATATCGATTAATTAACCAAAAACGTTGGTCTGTTGGTGTTGCAGCCACGGCGCAGTTATTTAAGGTGTCGGGAAGTGCTAAAATTTTTAACAACAGCCCAAACGGATCATTTTTGTCTGTTCGTCCTATTGGTGCTTTGGAGTTTCCTGTTAGCTACAACGCATCTCCAAATCTGCAACTGCATTTTACTCCTGGAGTGGTTTCCTTTCCTAGTAAACTTGACGGCGGAGATTTTTTTGGGACTTTTTTCAACATTGGTACAGGATTTAGCTGGAAACCAACAGAAAGACTCAACCTATTTGCTAATATTCAAGCTCCCTTAGGTCCGGGAGGCAATACTTTTAGTAATAAAGACGGCTCTATCTATCGCAAGCTATTGTGGACTTTTGGTGTAGATTACGCCCTTAGTCCCAGAATCGGGGCAGAACTTTACGCTACCAACAGTTTTGGTGCAACACCAACTACAGGCTTGCTGGCGTTTATTCCTGATGGCAACGATTTTTTGTTGGGGATTCGCTTTAAGCACATTATTGATTTTGGACAAGGGTATGCAGCTAATTTTATTAATCGCCCCCAACCACCATTATCTGACCGCGATCGCACACTGCTGTTTGATGGGTTCACACTTGCCAGCCCTAACACTCTCCCCACCGGCAAATTCCAATTCAGAGGCGGAATGCAGACACATGGTGGTTCCAGTTTTGCTTTAGCCTATGGTTTGACAAATGATTCACAGTTAGAACTGACTGTTGATCAATTTTCATCAAGCGATCTATTTAATGGTACACAGATATCTGGCCCTGGACTCAAAATTGCCGGTGCAATCAAACTGAAGTTTTTGGATCAAGCACGAGGCGATCTCTTCACTCTCAGTTTTAAGCTAGCAGGAATTAGCGATACATCTTTTGAAAACAATAGTCTCTATGGATCTTTGTATACAGAATTTCTTCTCGGCTATCAACTCAGTCCCCAAACTGCTATATCCATTAATCCCAAGGGAGGATTTTTTGGTGAAACTAGCCGCATTGGCGTGGGAATTGGAATTAACCAAGCTATCGGAAATCATCTACAATTGATTGGCGAATATACGCCTATGTTTGAGGGAACACCAGATATTTGGAGTACTGGCTTGCGCTATTTACCAAATTCTGGATTAGGATTTGACCTGTTTGCAGGTAATGCAATTGGACGTAGTGGTTTGGGAACTGTAACCGCAGAACCCAAGGGTACAGATGTCGGTTTCAGCATCAATTGGGGAATTTGATGTCAGTTATAGCGTTTCTCAGTTAAGTGAGGTATGAGAACCCCACCCCCAACCCCCTCCTCGCTTGCGGGGAGGGGGCTATGATGTATTTTTTGGTTTCACCCTCTTGATAATTTGCCAACAGTCTCATAGGATTGCTGTAGTTGCATTGACGATACCAAAGAAACTACTTCATGGGCACATCCCCAAGAATAAGTAATACCAGAACCTCCATGCCCATAGTTGTGAATAATACTGGTTCCAGGTTCATGTTCTAAACGATGAGATGCGGGTGCGGCTGTGTTTTGGCCCCAGCGGCCAGGCGGCGAGCGAACGGCGGGCGATCGAGGTGCCCGACATTTTCGCGGACCCGCTGCTGGAGGACTGGCAGGAGGTGGCCGGCGAATCTGGGGTTCCGCTCCCTCGTCGCGCTCCCGTTGCGGAGACGGGGGCGGGCTGCTGGGCACGGTGACCTTCTATTTCGGCGCCGCCGGCGGGCTGAGCGCGGAGTCGCGCAGTCCGCCGCGCATGGTGGCCGACCAGATGGCGGCGACGGCGCAGAAGGCGCGGCTGATCGACGACCTGCGGCGGGCCAATTCGGCGCTCAGCGACTCGAACGCGGAGCTGGAGTGACAGTACGCGGAGTTGCTCGAAGCTCGGCGGCTGCAGGACGGATTTCTGGCCGATCTCTCCACCGATCTGCGCGCGCCGCTGGCCGAGTTGGTCGGTTACATTTCGAGGATTCAGGCGGGGAATGCCGGGGCGCCGCGTCCGACGCGGAGGGGCGGGCGCTGGTCGAGGTGAAGGCGTCGGGCGAGGTGCTGCTGGACCGGATCGCCGATCTGCAGAAGCTCTCGGAGGCCGAGCGAGGCGAGGTGGAGCCGGCGGTGAGCGTGTTCGACGTGCGCGATCCGATGCGCGAGGCGCTGACGATCGCGACGGGGCGCCGGGACGCGGTGGCGCTGCAGCACCTGGAGCCGGACGACGTGGCCACGATGGCGAGCGATCGGCGGCGGGTGGTGCGGCTGCTGGCTCGGCTCATCGCGAACGCCTACGCGTTCACGGGGAGTGGCACGGGTGCGCACGGCGGTGGAGGTGCACGAGGACCGGGTGGTGTATCGCGTGGAGGACACGGGGATCGGCATTCCGCTCGAGGCGCAGCGGACGGTGTTCGAGGAATTCCGGCGCGGCGGGCCGCCGGCGAGGGAGAGCGGGCGGGCGCGTGCGCGCGGGCCTGGGGCTCGCGCTGGCGCGGCGGACGGCGCGGCTGCTGGGCGGCGACATCGTGCTGGTCAGCGCGCCGGGAGAGGGCTCGACGTTTCGCGTGGAGTTGCCGTTGGTGTACGAGGGGCCCGCCGAGCGGGCGGCGGGGGCGGCGCGCACGACGCCTCCGGGAACCAGACTCGATCAGGACTGACAGCCATGACGCCGTCCACGATGACGATGCAGGAATACTTCACGCCGCTGGCCGCCGACGAGGTGTTAGCGCGCGCCACCCGCTTCTTCTCCGAGCGCCAGACGCTGTACGCGGCGTTCCCCGACCAGCACGGCCCGGGGTGGGCGAAGCTTCCGCGGGCAGGGCGGCGAGGAGATCGTCGTCGGCCGCCGCGCCGGTGGCGGGGGGCAGCCGGGTGACCGGGTCGTCGTATCTGTTCGCCATGCAGGTGGCGCGGTTCTTCGCCACGCTGCCGCCCATGGACGCGCCGGCGGAGGACGCATGAGCGCCGCGCCGTTCACCGGCGCGCTGCGCGCGCGTCCGGCCACGATCCGGATGGGCGCGTCCGACGACCGGACGATCACGATCCGCGTGGAAATGCCCGAGGTGTGGGACGCGGTGCGCCTGGCGGCGCCCGCGTCGACCACGCTGGAGGCGGTCAAGATCCGGGCCCTCGACGCGCTCTTCCCGCAGGCGCAGTATCACGAGGACTTCGTGGCCAAACTGCATGGGTGGGAGCTGCTGAACGAACACGAGTCGTTGGCCATGCCGGCGTGATTGACGGCGCGATCCTGCTGCTCACGCACCGCCGCCGGCGCGCGCTGCGCTGACCGCCGCCGGACGCCGGCCGCCAAGCGGCGGCCGGGCCCCGATGTCGCTCGCCTACATTTCCCACGCCGACTGCGGCCGCCACGACACGGGGTGGGGCCACCCCGAGCACGTGGGGCGGCTGCGCGCGCCTACCGCGCGCGCTGCGCGACGATCCCGAGTTGTTCCACCAGCTCCAGCACGTCGAGGGACGGCACGCCACGGCGGACGACCTCGCGCTCGTGCACGACTCGGCGTACGTGGCCCGCGTGCGCGCGCTTGCCGAGCAGGGCGGGGGGCGGCTGGACGCCGACACGGTGGTGAGCGCGGGGTCGTGGGACGCGGCGCTTGCCGCCGCGGGGTGCGTGCTCGACGGCGTGGACCTGGCGTTCGACGGCCGGGCCGCGCGCAGCTTCGCCGTGGTGCGGCCGCCGGGGCATCACGCGCTGCGCGACCGCGGGATGGGGTTCTGCCTGTTCGGCAACGTGGCGCTGGCGGCGCACTACGCGCGCCGCGCGCACCGCGCCGAGCGCGTGCTGATCGTGGATTGGGACGTGCACCACGGCAACGGCACGCAGGCGCTGGTGGAGCGCACGCCCGACATCCGATTCGTGTCGCTGCACCAGTGGCCCTGGTATCCCGGCACGGGCGCGGCGGACGATCGCGGGCCGCACGGCTCGGTGTGGAACGTGCCGATGCCGGCCGGCCTCGCGCCGGCGCGCTACGTGGAGGCCCTGCTCGCCGCGGTGGACGACGCGGCCCGCGGCTTCACGCCCGACCTCGTGCTCGTCTCGGCCGGCTTCGATTCGCTGGCCGGAGATCCGCTCGGCGGATTCACGCTGGAGCCGGAGCACGTGACGGCGCTCACGCGCGCCGTCGTGGACCGGGCCGACGTCTGGTGCGGGGGCCGCGTGGTGAGCGCGCTGGAGGGCGGCTACGCACCGGAGCGGCTGGGCGCGGCGTGCGTGGCCCACCTGCGGGCGCTGCGCTGATGCGAGGGGGGCGCGCTCATGCTATGTTGTGAATCCACGCCAAGGCCACGCCGGCCGACCACGGGGAGCGCGTAGCATGTTCTGTCCGGAGTGCGGCACCTGGAATCGCGCCACAGCCGAGAGCTGTACGCGCTGCAGCGCGACCCTCCCGGAGCTGGAGCGCGCCCCCGCGGAGAAGCCCAACGAGACGATCTCGGCGCTGCGCCAGGCCACGGGCAGCCGCTACCGCGTGCTGCAGCGGCTGGGCGGCGGCGGCATGGCCGACGTGTTCCTGGCCGACCACGCGCAGCTCGAGCGGCGGGTGGTGATCAAGGTGCTGCACGCGCACCTGGCCAAGGACGCCGAGATGATGGAGCGGTTCCGGCGGGAGGCGCAGGCCGCGGCGCGCCTGGTGCATCCGCACATCTGTCCGGTCATGGATGCCGGCGCGCACGGCACGACCGTGTACACGGTGATGCCGTTCCTGTCGGGGGGCTCGCTGTCCGACCGCATCAGCAAGGGCCGGGTGGTCGATCCGGTGGACGCGGCCACGGCCATCGCGCAGGTGGCCACGGCGCTCGACTACGCGCACCGGCGCGGGATCGTGCACCGCGACATCAAGCCCGACAACGTGCTGTTCGACGAGGACGGCAACGCGATCCTCACCGATTTCGGGATCGCCGAAGCGCGGCATCAGGGGCGGCTGACGGCGTCGGGCCGCGCGATGGGCACGCCCCACTACATGTCGCCCGAGCAGGCGATGGGCAAACTCGTGGACGGGCGGAGCGACGTGTACGCGCTGGGCATCGTGCTGTACGAGGCGGCGCTGGGGTTCCCGCCGTTCGACGGGCCGGACGCCTTCTCGGTGGGCTACAAGCAGGTGCACGAGCAGCCGGTGGCGCCCGACCAGGTGGATTCGCGCGTGCCGGCGGCGCTGTCGGCGATCATCATGCAGTGCCTGGCCAAGGCGCCGGGCCAGCGCTACGCGCGGGCCAACGACCTGGCCGACGCGCTGATCGGCTTCGTGGAGACGATGCCGAACGCGGAGGGCGCGCACCGCGCGGCGTGGGCCGCCCGGCACGCCGCGGGAGCGCCGCCCGGGTGATCGCGATGACCCACGCCCGGGTGACGGTGCACACGGCGCACCCGTTCGTGATCGCGCGCGGGGGCGCCTCGGCGTACACCCGCGTCCACGTCGCGCTCACCGACGCCGACGGCGTGCGCGGCGTGGGAGAGGCGGCGCCGAGCGCGTTCTACGGCGAGACGGCCGACACGGTGGTGGCGGCGCTCGAGACGCTGCGCCCGATCGTGGAAGCGGCGGACCCGTGGGCGCTCGAGGATCTCGAAGCGGCGATGGCGCGCGCGCTGCGCGGCAACGCCGCCGCGCGCGTGGCGGTGAGCGCGGCCGCGCACGACCTGGTGGGGCAACGGCTCGGCGTGCCGCTGTACAAGCTCTGGGGGCTCACGCCGGCCCACGCGCCGCCGTCGAGCTTCACCATCGCCATCGCGCCCACCGAGGACGAACTGGTGCGGCGCGTGGAGCAGGCGGCCGCGTATCCGGTGCTCAAGATCAAGCTCGGCACCGACCGCGACGACGAGATCGTGCGCGCCGTGCGCGGCGCGGCGCCCGACAAGGTGCTGCGGGTGGACGCCAACGCGGCGTGGACGCCCAAGCACGCCGTGGCGATGATCGAACGGCTCGCCCGGCACGGCGTGGAATTCGTGGAGCAGCCGCTGCCGGCCGCGGACCTCGACGGCCTGCGGTTCGTGCGCGAGCGCTCGGCGCTGCCGATCGTCGCCGACGAGTCGTGCGTCACCTCGGCGGACATTCCGCGGCTGGCCGGCGCCGTGGACGGCATCAACATCAAGCTCGCCAAGTGCGGCGGATTGCGCGAGGCGCAGCGCATGATCGCCGCCGCCCGCGCCCACGGCCTGCGGGTGATGATGGGGTGCATGATCGAGACGA
>CAVYXS010000255.1:0-52202 GCA_963772205.1 uncultured cyanobacterium | reverse complement strand
AGGCATAAATTAAAATTAAGCCATTGGGTAGAGTCTAAAATTTTAGATTGGGTGTTCTTAAAGGTTACTCATATAAGTTCTAGATTTTCTCCTTTGTTGACGTTCTGAAAGGTTCAATAATTTCCATAACTCCAATAAAATTGCTATATGTCTAAAGGCAGAATTTATCATTTTAGATGATATACCATTGATGAGTTGAAGAAATTAAAATTTGTGACATAAAGTAAAGTGTGCCAGCAAAAACTATTTGAATATTTCTCAATTAATTGGCTTGGCATAAATTGTTCCTAATTAAGTTAGTAAATACAGTTTCTCCCGCCTGTTCTGAGCAATCAAGCTTTGTGGTTGGTTCCAATTATCGCGTAGATGGTGGCTCAGTTGCAAGTTTGTAAGCAAAGCAAGTTTAAACAAAGCTCGTAGTTCGTAGTAAGGACTTTAGTCCTTGGCTTGTAAAATTACTGCATAATATCAAGCGGTTTAATTCTTGGAAATTCCTAAATTCGAGATCAGAATAATTTGCAACCTCCTGCATAATATATATGACGAATATCACAGAACATTACGAAATCATTATTATCGGTACAGGAGCCGGTGGAGGTACATTAGCCCATCGCCTTGCACCCACAGGTAAAAAAATTCTAGTGCTGGAACGAGGCGACTTTTTACCGAGAGAAAAAGCTAACTGGAATCCAGAGGAAGTTTATCAAAAACATCGCTACCATACAGATGAGCAATGGTATAACAAGCAAGGTAAGGCATTTCAACCCCAGACAGGTTATTGGGTTGGTGGCAATACCAAACTCTACGGTGCAGCCTTAATTCGCTTGCGGGAGCGAGATTTTGAAAGGGTAATTCATAAAGGAGGAATTTCTCCAGAATGGCCTTTGAAGTATCAAGACTTTGAGCCGTACTACACCCAAGCAGAAAAGCTGTATGATGTGCATGGACAGGAAGGAGAAGATCCCACAGAACCACCTCGCAGCAAACCATATCCCTATCCGCCAGTGAGTCATGAGCCAGATATGCAGTCTCTTGCTGATGGCATCCGGGAACTGGGTTATTATCCATTTCACCTACCACTAGGATTAAAGCTTAATGAAAGCGATATCTCCGATGGGCTACGCCTACGCACCAAGAGTCCCTGCATTCGCTGCGATACTTTTGATGGGTACCCCTGTCTTGTAGATGCAAAAGCCGATGCTGATATCAACGCCATTCGTCCGGCTAGTGAAAAGTATGTCAATGTTACCCTTTTAACTAATGCCAAAGTCTTGCGGCTGCATACCAGTGAGTCGGGGCGAGAGGTTACAAGCGTAGAAACTGAAATTGCTGGGGAAAAACATTGGTTTGCAGGTAATATTGTGGTTGTTGCCTGTGGTTCTGTCAACTCAGCTGCTTTGCTGTTACGCTCTGCTAATGACAAACATCCCAACGGATTAGCCAATAGTTCCGATCAAGTGGGGCGGAATTTCATGAAGCAACTGGAAACGGCCATAGTTTCCATACACCTAGAAGTGAATCACGCCAACTTTCAAAAAACCATCGCCGTCAACGATTTTTACTGGGGAGAGCCGGATTTTCCTTATCCGATGGGGATGGTGCAGAATACAGGTAATGTCCTAGCTGATATGATTCCCGCAGAAGCACCGCCACTGATGGCTCCATTTGTCAAGCTGATTCCTCATTTTGAGCGCCATTTGCTGGCGGAGAGATCGGTTGGCTGGTGGTTACAGACAGAGGATTTACCAGATCCAAATAATCGGATTCGGGTAGTGGGTGACAAGATTCACGTTGATTATACACTTAATAATATGGAAGCTGGCGATCGCCTAATTCATCGCTGGACATCTGTACTCAAGTCAATCCCTCACTCTGCTAAACACGTTCTACCATTTAGTATTTATCCCCGCACTCAGCTACCAGAACAAGCAGTTGCTCATCAATGCGGTAGTTGTCGATTTGGCACAGATCCTACAACTTCAGTCCTTGACATCAATTGCCGTACTCATGATGTCGATAATCTCTACGTGGTAGATAGTAGCTTCTTTCCGTCAAATTCCGGTGCTAACCCAACACTCACAATTATGGCAAATGCTTTGCGCGTAGGCGCTCATCTAGCTGAATGTTTGAAGTAGAAAGTTTATTATTTCTAGGATGGACAAATTTATGAATGAGCAACAGACTGATTTAGAAACGCAAAATCAAAACTCAAGAGAAACATCATCCTCTAATACTCATCCTATGGCAACGGGATTGGGAGTTGTAGGAGGCGGGATTGCTGGAGCCGCACTAGGCCGCTCAATTGCTGGTAAAGTTGGTGCTGCGATTGGTGGAATTGCAGGTGCAATTACTGGTGGAGTTGCAGCCAATGAACTGGTTGTTTATGCAGAAGAATTTATTGAGGAACTTCAGCCGACTATTAGTTTGGGATTAGGCGCTGATCATAAACCAATTCAATTACCCCGTCATTACAGTTGGGAAGAATTACAAACACTATCAAAACCCCAAGGTGAAAAAATGCAAGCTACATAAACAAAACATAAATATGCTTAAAACCCTTACCAATTACCAATGACAAAGGACTAATGACAGTCACCGCCAGTTAGCTTTAATTACACCGACTTACTTTAAGCTTTTGTTGAAAATCCAGAATCTAAAATCATTCGATTTGGAGGAGTTTTGATAAATAATATTCGCGATCGCTTTAGGGGTTTGAAGCGCAAAAGGGTTGAACCATCACAACTAAAACAGTTGGTACATGAGTTATTGTCAGAGTCTAGTCTCGACGCAACATATTTGATTTTGATTATTGGTTCATGTGCGATCGCTACATTTGGTCTACTTGCCAATAGCACTGCTGTAATTATCGGCGCAATGATTATCGCACCTCTAATGTTGCCAATTCGAGGTTTAGCCTTTGGTGCATTAATTGGAAATATCAACCTATTTCGTAAAGGCGTAATAGCAGTCTCATTAGGCACATTCCTAGCACTTATAATTTCTTGCAGTATCGGTTGGATTGTTAATCTACCTAGTTTCGGCAGTGAAGTGCTATCTCGCTCCAAACCTAACCTGCTTGATTTGGGTATTGCAGTCGCAGCAGGTGGTATTAGTGGCTACGCTAAGGTAAATTCAAACATCTCTGCTAGTGTGGCAGGGACAGCAATAGCTGTTGCCCTTATGCCCCCAATTTGCGTCATCGGTTTAGGTCTAGCAAAATTTAACTTGTCACTCAGCTTAGGAGCGACTTTGCTCTACTTAACGAACCTTTTGGGTATTAGCCTTGCTTGTATGCTGACATTTTTATTCACCGGCTATTCTCCTGTCGATCGCGCCCAAAAAGCACTACTATGGGCATTGGGATTAACAGGTGCTTTATTAATACCTTTAACTGTGAGCTTTGCCCAATTAGTTAGACAAGCAGAACTCGAAACCCATTTGAAAAAGGCACTCCTGAACCGAACTGTAACTTTTCAACGTTTGGAATTACTGAAAACTGATACTAATTGGCTGAGTAATCCGCCTCAAGTTCGCTTGAGCGTTAGCGCACAAGAACCTGTAACATCAAAACAAGTAAGTCTTTTAGAAGCGTTTCTTGAAAAAGAAATCGGGCAACGTTTTTCCCTGATTTTTGAAGTTAGTCAGGTGAAAGAAGTCAGAGGAGAATCTGATATTTATCCTCATAAATAAAATATCTAAAATCCTATTATCTTGCCCTAAAATAAATGGTTCTTCCGTACCTGTTATGGCAAATTATTAGTTAAACATCAAAACTTGCTTGAAAAATATAGGTAAAAAACCCAAAACCCAACCAACTGCCTAAAATGTTATTAAATAATTCTTATTTTTTGGTGTGGCAAGGGTTTCATGTTTATTACGAAGGAGATTTCGCATAATATGTCAAATAAATTTTTCATCCTATTTATAGATAGGAAAAACTAACTAAAGGTGGAGTTAGATATCAGGATATTTTTATATCCTTATTAAGGTTGACTAATTAAGCAAGTAAGATCATGAATGCAGATATATCCGCACTCTGGGACAGAATCCAGGGAATGATTAACGGATTCATTGTCCTACTGCCGAATATCGTGCTGGCATTGATTGTATTTGCAATCTTCTTCGCGGTGGCTAGAGCCATTAAGAGAGTAGTTAAACGATTAACTCGCGATCGCCACCAAGCTCGGAATCTAGGACTAGTACTGGGACGCTTGGTGCAAGGTACAATACTGTTAATCGGGCTATTTGTGGCTTTGTCGATTGTAATACCGACATTTCGAGCCGGGGATTTGGTACAACTACTGGGGATTAGCGGCGTAGCGATCGGCTTTGCCTTTCGTGACATCCTACAAAACTTCTTGGCTGGCATTCTGATCCTCTTGACAGAGCCGTTCCAAATCAATGACCAAATAGTTTTTAAAGGCTTTGAAGGAACTGTAGAAAATATTGAGACACGAGCAACAACAATTAGAACTTACGATGGTCGTCGCATTGTCATTCCTAACTCAGAATTGTTCACTAATTCGTTAACTGTAAACACTGCCTTTGAAAGTCGCCGACTAGAGTATGATGTTGGTATTGGTTACGGCGATGATATAGACCGAGCCAAGGAGTTAATGCTGGAAGCATTGCATAGTGTGCCGGAAATACTGAAAGACCCTGCTCCTGATGTGCTGCTCATGGAACTTGCCGAAAGTACCGTTAATATCCGCGTTCGTTGGTGGATCAACCCGCCACGACGTGCAGACGATCTCACCTCACGGGACAAGGTGCTTTCTACAATTAAGAAAACGTTAGTTGAAAACGGCATCGATTTACCCTTTCCCACACAGCAAATTTTATTCCATGACCAGACAGAAGAGATAGATGGAAACCGCTCCCATCAACGAGAAGGTTGGCCATCTGGTAAAAGTGAAGTACCAAAACCCCGCCGCATTGGTGATTCACTCAGGTTACTGGCTCTTGAGCGCTCCTCACGAGATGACAACGGTAAGGTAGATGCTCAAATCAAAGAACAATGAGAAACGTTGCGCCTCTTTTGATAATCTCTCTATTTTACTTGATGCTAAATATTCTATTTAACTTGAATCCCCTTATGGCATTAGATTCTACCACGAGTGAAGTCGTAATTGCAGAACAACTCAAGCAATTTCTACTAGTACTATCTGTCTCATTGGGTGTAGCAACACTACCACAGATTTTTAGTTGGTTGCGCCGCATTCCTTATACACTCTTACTAGTCATAGTGGGATTAGGGTTAGCATTCGTTAATGTGCGACTGATTAATCTCTCTCCTGAATTGATTCTGATGATTTTCTTACCGCCACTGCTGTTTGAAGCTGCTTGGAATTTGAAATGGTCAGACTTAAAGCGGGATTTGTTCCCTATTTGTCTGTATGCAGTAGTAGGGGTGATAATTTCTATTGCTGGAGTAGCACTCGGTCTTCATCAATTCGCTGGACTTGAACTTAGTATTGCTCTATTAGTTGGAGCTAGTCTATCAGCAACCGATCCGGTTTCGGTAACGGCTCTATTTCGGGAACTACGAGCAAGCAAACGTCTAAGAACGCTGATGGAAGGAGAAAGTTTATTTAATGATGGTATGGCCGTTGTGGCTTTTGGCTTATTAGTTGCTCTGCCGTTAGGTAATGCCAAACTTGATTTACAGTCTGCTTTATTAGAATTTTTTCAAGTAGTAGGCATTGGTATCAGCCTTGGAGGATTAATTGGGTTTGGTATTTCCTATCTAACACAACGTTTCGACTTACCATTAGTAGAACAATCTCTTACGCTGGTTTCTGCCTACAGCACTTACCTAATAACAGAATATTTGGGTGGTTCTGGAGTGATTGGAGTTGTCACCACAGCTTTAATTTTAGGCAACTTTGGCTCACGCATTGGCATGAACCCGCGCACGCGGATCATTGTTACTGAATTTTGGGAATTTCTAGCTTTTTTTGTGAATTCGATTGTTTTTCTCTTAATTGGCGATCAAATTCGCTTTGCTGTCTTAGGAGATAACCTAAAAACTATTGCAGTCACAATTGTGGCTATGATTGTGGGACGGGCAGTATCTATTTATGCTTTAAGTAGTCTCAGCAACTGGTTAGCTAAATCCCAAATTCCTTTATCTGAACAAACTGTATTGACGTGGGGTGGGCTACGCGGATCTGTCTCCATCGCCCTGGCCTTAAGTGTACCAGCCATACTCCCCCAAAGGGCAGAAATTATTGCCACAGTATTTGGAGTAGTTTTATTTACCCTGTTAGTACAAGGTTTAACCATCCAACCATTGTTAGAAAAACTCCAACTTTTAGGTTCGCAACCGCTACGTCAAAAATACACTGAAGCAATTGCCCGTCAAGTTGCTCTCCAAAGGGTGCTGGAATATTTAGAAACAACGCAAAAGCGTCCCGGAATTCAGCCAGAGTTTTATCATTACCAGAAGACGCTGCTTTCAGGAGAAATTACCTGTTTGCAAGCAGAAATTGATAAGTTACTTGATGAATACCCAAATTTGCAAGAATTTTCAACCGAAGAACTGCGAGGGGAACTGCTGGCAATTGAAGCTGATACCTACGCTGAGTTTGTCCGCGCAGGTAAGTTAAATAAAGAACTGTCACCTTTTTTACAAACAAACTATGACAGAGGAGATGAGAGAGAATAAATGTATGTCCCATAGTAATACTGTTTCACTTTAAGATTGATACAGATTCTTGCAGGGGGAGCAAATCTTCTGGCTGCACTGGTAAGTGACGATCGCCTGAATCTGCTTGCACAGTCGAACACATTCTTCGTAGGTAATCCCGATGCTACGAGCAATTTTGTAATAGGATAAATGCGATCGCAATATTTTTTATCTGGTAAATTTTACTGCCCTTGCTGATTCAGTATATCCATAGCTATTGTTAAACTATATTTCATGCGATTAAATGCTGCTGCCAAGCCACCTATTTCATCATTAGACCTTTCATCAAAATCGGCAGTCATATCTCCAGTGCTAACTTTTTGAGCGATTTTTTCTATTTTTCTAATCCGCTCAATTACAGCGGTTTTAACTAATAAATTAATTGCAATAATCAGGATAGCAAAAATCGCAATTAATAGCCCCATCACCCACAACCAAGTTTGTTGAGCATTCTTAAAAACCTCTTCAGAAGGCACAGAAATTATTTGTGTAGCAATAATTTCATTGAGTTTCCAGCCAAAACCATTATTTGAACCATAAGTTGTCAATTGACTCTTAGGTGCTTGGTCTGGTGTAGAATGGCATCTGAGACAACTTTGTTGTGTAACAGTCAGTGGTCGTGCGATATAAAATACTTTGCCTTCAGGTAAGATGCGAAAATCTGAGATTTCTGGAAGCTTGGGATTATTACGAAACCGCTCAACAATTTGAGTTTCAAAAGGATCTGCTTTGTCTCGTAAATTAGTTGGATTCAGTGTTGCTTCTTTATAATAGAAATTGTTATATTCTTTGTTGTTATTGCGTAAATTTTCAAACACCTCTGTGGCAGAATAAGCTGGAACTGTTTCGGGAATGAATACTGGGTCTGTTTCTAGTCTAGCTGCTAATAGAGTATTTACGTGGTCACTTGTGTATTTTCTGACAGAATTCATTGTTTTAATCAGAATCAGCGCCTTAGTAGTCACTTCATTTTGCGCTTTCTGCTCAAAGATAACTGATAAGACAGTACCACTGCCGATTATGCTAATAATGAAGACTATGATTAAAAGCAAGTTAAACTTAGTACCAATTTTTAAGTTTTTGAACATAATGTTTGCTGGTAGACAAAACTTTACAGATTTATTGTGAATTTTCACCTAGTTCATTTTACTTATATTTGGTTTATGACAGATAATTCAATAGTAAACAAATGTTAATTTAATGTTCCTTCATGAGTACTAGTAGTCCACCACACCAACAATGTCTAGTGGATAAGTTCGTAGTCCTCAAATCAAGGACTAAAGTCCTGACTACGAATGGGCTGGCTTGAATTATTCAATTTGAGCGAGAAACCGGACTATTCCCGGCGGGCGTAATGCCAAATTAAAAATTAAAAATTCCCCAAGCTGATAAAATAAGCTTTTAACTGGTTTTGTAGATGCATAGCGGCTTAAGGTAGAGTATAGTAAGTTTTTCGTTCTTACTATACTAGTACAGCATGGCGGAAATAAACCCACCATTATGAACCTTGAAACAATCATCATTTGCAGTCTTGAGAAATGGTAGGCGTATTTACGCCGCACGGTACTAGTACACTACCACAGAAATTTTGTGAGTTTGTAGTGAGCGATTTATCGCTCAAATAAGTACGTTTAGTGCTGACTACCTAAACCTCAAAATTGTCTTGGTAGACAACTAAGCTTTACTTTTGTCAAGTTACTTGATATTAAAGCTGAAAGTAGGATATTTTTTATCATTAAAATTAATCATGTCTGGGAAATTTTCGCGGCGGTTTTTTCTTTCGCAGATGTTATTTGTGACAATTGGTGCATGTCAATCAACACCTCCCTTTGACGGCGTGTTAACCATTGGCGGTATCAGCTACGGTGGTGGAGAAGAAATAATTAAGCAATATGGTAAGTTCAATAGTTACTTAGCTGAAAAAACCAAAGCACACATTCGGATAGAGCCTGCTTTTAATGAAAATAAAGCAATTGAGCGCTTAGAAGCACGTGCTTGGTCTTTGGTATTTGCGCCACCAGGATTAGCCGCTATTGCTATTTCTCGCTATCAATATGTTGCCCTATTTCCTTTAGTAGGTGTAAATAATTTGCGCTCTGTATTTGTGGTACGCAAAGACAGTCCGCTGAGTGAATTGAAACAGCTACAAGGTCAAATAGTTGCTTTAGGTCAACGAGGCTCCGCTACAGGATATGATTTGCCCCTTTATAATCTTTATGGTCTGACACTGAAAGATATATTGTCTGCACCCACGCCCAAAACAGTTATGGAATGGGTAGCTGAAGGAAAAGCTGCAGCTGGTGCTGTGTCGATCGCAGAATATAATCTCTACAGTCAAGAGTTAAAACAGACCCAGTTTCGCATACTTTACACAGATCCGCACTACGTTCCCGCTGGTGTGGTTTTAATTGGACCGAATATAGAACGCAATCGCCAAGAGTACATCCGCAAAGTCATGAGTGAGTTACCTTCGATTGCTGCTCAAGAAGTAGGGTATGTACCAAATGGGCAAATACCAGATTACAAATATATGACGGACGTAGTTGAGCGAGTTAGATTGATTTCTCCCCAATTGCAAAACAAGCCTATCCGGCTGGTTGTTAGTTAATTTATACTCAAATTAACTAAGTAATTTTTGCCAAATTTATCGGCAAGTCCTAAATTTTGTGATAATTTATCGAATTGATGAAGCCCTAGATCATCCCCAACGGATGGAGCAAATTCGCGTGAATGCTCGAAAAACGGCGCTGGAACGTTATGCGTTGGCTGATTTATTACCCCAACACATTCAATTAATTAAAGATGTTGCTAATCGCTCACTACCTCGGAATTAGGGTTTGTAGTCAGCGCTAAAGCGATGGATAAAGCACTGTTCCTGCTGACTACAATCAGTGAAATTAGATGACTAAGGCTCGCTGCTCTAATTGTATTTCTAAGCGATCGCCTGGTAATGGGTCAATCACTCGCGTCGCTAGATTGTTCTTTTCTAGTAAGGAACGAAATTCTGTAATATTACCCACAGCTTTGAGAAATTTCTGGATCAATCCTGCAAATATGACATCCCCTCCCGCTGCTGTGGAAAGTATGACTTGCGGCTGTAACCACTTTACTACTTCTAAGGCGCTGTTTCTCCCTTTAATAATCGGTCCGACTAAAGGTAGTGTCAAGTCAATCAGTGGTGTAATCACGACATCGACTAGGCCAGCTTGCTTAAGTTGTGGGGAATGATTGCCGTGTGGTTCATAATAAAGGGTGAATCCAGTTGCTAATTCTTTGAGAATATAACCATTTTCTACTAGATTGGGTCCAATGAGGGAGCCGGGAGTAGCTTTGATTTCAACTTGATTGTTTAATGTAAAGCTTTCGCCATGAGCTAAGGCTGTTACACTAGTGTAACCTAAGCCCTGTGAGACTTTTGCTCCATTGGGTGAAGCTACAACTGGAATTTGCTTGTCAAGCTGCTTCAGTGTTGGTGGGTGAGCATGGTCTTCTAAACCCTGAGATAGCAAAATCAGGTCAATATTCTCTGGTATTGGGCGTTCTTGAGGTCTGGAACCAATAAATAGCCAATCTAAATTGTTGAAGGTTAAGGAACCAACTAGCCAAGGGTCAAGTAGTATACGTTGACCGCCAATTTCAATCAGCCAACTATTGCTGTCTAACCAAGTTAAATACATAGCACAGTAAGGATAACGACTTTATTAATTATTATGAAGGGATATGGAATTGTGTGGGGGGTAAACTTCAACCAGCAAGATAGGCGCAAAGAGTCTAGATTTAGATTTGATATCAACTGAAATTCAGCAACGCCGAAACAACACCTCCCACCCAATCACCTGTCCTCTATACACGGAAATTTGCCTAATGACACCGGATATACTGATGAACCCCGAGACAATTGTCTTGGAAGGAAAAACTTTTATTCCTGCAGAACAATTACCTATTCCCGAATGGCCATGTGTTGTCAGTGAAAGACCACAACCGACTCTAACACTTAAAGATGATGATTTATTCTTGGTTACAGATACTATCGGCAATATTTCTGGCTGTTCCCTCAATGAGGGAAACCCTAGTATGGGGCTATTTTGCTGTGATACGCGATTTCTTAATCGCCTAGAGTTGCAAATTGAAGGGCGATCGCCTGTGCTACTCAGTAGTACCGCTGAAAAAGGCTTCTGTCTTTCAGTTTTGTGTACTAACCCCAAAATTGAGGAATGTCTCAGATCTGATACTGTCGGGATTCGTCGCGAAATTGTCCTCAATGGCGCACTATTTGAAGAAATAGAAGTTTCCAATTACAGCACAACTACAGTGAGGTTTGAACTCAGTCTCAGCTTTGATGCAGATTTTGTCGATTTATTTGAAGTTAGGGGCTATGACAGACAACATCGGGGTAGACTTTTACGTCTGTTAGACACGACACATGAGGATGATCTTTCACCCTTACAAACTTCACCCAACGTGTTTAAGGAAGAATCTTTGACACTTGCGTATCAAGGCGTTGATGGTTTGGTGATGGAATCCCGGATTCATTTCCAGCATCGCCAACCAGACAATTTTAAGGGTTATACTGCCATTTGGCAGTTAGAGTTGGCTGCTCATGAAACCCAAAAATTGGGTTATCGCTTGAATTTGTTGAAAAACAACCAATCGAGTTCCACTGTCAGCGCAGCTGTTACCTTGGGACAAGCGAAAGCGGCTGAGTTGATGGAAGAACAACAGTGGGTGCAAGAAATTACCCGCATCAGCTCCGATAAGACCATTTTTAATCGAGTGATTGAATCGGGCTGAACAAGATATGTATTTGTTGCGTCAGTCTTTTGGCAAGTATAAGACTCTTTCGGCAGGAGTACCTTGGTTTTCGGCGCTGTTTGGGCGCGATTCACTGATTACAGCTTCCCAGACACTGATGTTAAATCCCCAAATTGCCAAAGAAACCTTGATGCTACTAGCGTTATATCAAGGTAAAATTGAGGATGAGTGGCGGGAAGAAGAACCAGGGAAAATTTTACACGAGTTGCGGATGGGGGAAATGGCTCGTTGTCAAGAAATTCCCCATACACCCTACTACGGTACTGTCGATGCAACTCCCCTGTGGTTGATGCTGTATGCTGAATACTATGCTTGGACTCACGATCAAGAAACTCTAGATCAACTTTGGCCTAATGCTCTGGCGGCAATGGACTGGATTGATCGCAATACCAAACAAAGCAGCTACCTCAGCTACTTCCGTAAATCCAAACGTGGTCTGGCTAACCAAGGCTGGAAAGATTCAGGCGACTGTATTGTAGACCATAAGGGAGAACTTAGCTAATGGCCCGATCGCTCTTTGTGAGGTTCAAGCTTACGTTTATGCAGCAAAAATCCGCCTAGCAGAAATTGCACAAATGAAAAAACGCCTTGATCTAGCAGACACGTGGCTGGAAGAAGCGAGAAATCTCAAGGTTCGTTTTAACAAGACTTTTGGATGGATGATCAGGATTTCTGCGCCCTGGCTTTGGATGGTGAGGGTAAGCAAGTCAACAGTATTACCTCAAATCCGGGTCATTGTCTACATTTGGGGATATTCACACCAGAAAAAGCCTACAGTGTGGCAGAGCGATTACGGGCGCCAGATATGTTTAATGGTTGGGGTATTCGCACCTTGAGTAGTTTGTCACCAGCCTACAATCCGATGGGCTATCATGTGGGTTCGATTTGGCCTCATGATAATGCCATAATTGCTATGGGATTGCGATCGCTTGGTCTAGTCGATCAAGCCTTAGAAGTCTTCCAAGGTTTGTTTGATATGACTAGTCAGCAACCATATCAACGTCCGCCAGAACTATTGTGCGGCTACGAACGTAAAGGTGATCAAGCCCCGGTAAAGTATCCGGTTGCTTGTAGTCCTCAAGCTTGGGCAACTGGTAGTATTTTTCAACTATTGCAAATGGTAGTCAACCTAGTACCTGACGCTCAAAATAACTGCTTAAGAATCATTGACCCCAATTTACCTGAGTCGATTAACCACTTATCATTGCACAATTTGCGCGTAGGGCCTACCATCCTCGATTTGGAATTTGAGCGTTCTGGTAGCACTACTGCTTGTCGTGTAGCGAGAAAACGCGGTAATTTGCGGGTGGTGATCGAAGCTTAATCGTTGACACTTCAGTTAATTTAACCAGATCAGGCTTACGGGGTGCGGCAACCGCACCCCTAAGGCATATTTATTTACCACACTCAGTCCCGCTACCGTTAACAGCACTGCTAACAAGCGCAGTTTTCATCCTACCGCAAACTCTGTGTACTGTCGTACATGAGGTGCATGATATGCCAGTACAATATCTTGCTTCGGCACTCCCCGCGCTACTAGCTGATCCGCGATCGCATCCTCTGTCCCATCATGCTGTACCCAAATTTTTCCATCTTTGATATCTACATGCAACACACAACCATAGATCCGAGTGCTGCTATCTTTGCAACCCACATTCACAAGCTGATAGCGATCGCTTTTGGTGTCGAAAATCGTCTCGCTTTCCACCGGATCATTGGGCGATCGCAGTTTTGCCCGTTCTGTTAATAACTCCTGGATATACTGTTTGTACAAACTTAGCTTATCCATTGCGCGATCTCCTGCTTTTCTGTGTCATATACTAAGAGGGGTATTTGATTGCGTCGTACAGTTTGAATGAATGAATATTTGAAGAAGCGTTTATAAATATCCAACGGTACCGCCAAATAGAGCAATCGCTCTGGATCGTCATCTTCTAGAGCAATGCGATAATTGATGAATTGCCCGATTGCCGTATGAAATTCAGAAATTGTTGAGGGCGCAAGAAACGTTTTAATTTCAATCGCAATTTTCTCATTATCCTTTATAGCTGCCAGTAGCCGTTCAGCACCCAGATCGATATAAAAATCAACAAATCCTAAATCAATATGGTATGGGTCATGAGTAATTTTCCACCCTTCATTCTGGATAGCAGTTCTGACAATTTCATGAAACCTATCTCTTGCTGACATTTTTCATCATAGAAAATAGTGGTTACTGCCAGGACGTCGGTCATAATTCTTAATTCATCACTCCTAACTAAAAACTAGTAGTTCACCACACAAACAATGCTGAGTATGTAGTCAACGATTTATCGCTTTTTTAGGACTAAAGTCCTAACTACAAACCAAGCATTGTTCCTTTGGTGGACTACTTAGGGCAGACTGTCCAGATCACTCTGTTGCTAGAATAATCGAGAAATTGATACAACAGTTCAAAAACCCATCAAGGTTAGTCATCATTCTTAACTTATCCTTCCTCTTGATTCTCCACTTTCTGTGCTGGGGAAGCTTCGTAAAGAGCATCAAGTTGTTGACGAGCATCTTCAACATTGATGGAACGCATCACCAATAGTGGCTCTTTAATTAAATTTCCTGCATTATCTAATAATTCTGGATGGGGTATAAACTGCTTTCTTGATGACGAAAATCCCGCCGGATAAGTCCGCTCTCTATCAAAACTGAACATGATCAGATTGCGAATTAAATTACCAACAGCAATAAATGCCAGAATTGTAAAAGCAAGAATGTAAAGTAGGTGTAGCATCGGGGTTTCCTCCAAAAGAAGCGAGTTTTAAAACTTTATACCGTAACGCTTTTGTTCGCCGATAACTTGACTCACAGCTAGACGGGAAAATTAACGCCATATTTAGGCGTCTATTTTTGTATGGGCGGCTGTATCAACCATTACTGAATATACCGTAGTATTTGATACATTATTTTCTTGATTAATTCAAATTTTGTTAATATTGTGGGAATATCTAGGTAAATTTTCTAACGTTTTATTGTCAACATAAAGGTTACAGAAGTTTGCCCTCTGCCAAAAGCTACCTCAGACTTGTCGTGTCTGACGGAAGCGCATTGACACATTCCAGCATTCTGTTACCAATTGATGCCAAGGCATTAGCGTTGTCATCTCAATTCCCACTTGACGATCAGTTGCAGTAAATAACATTTTCGCGCTTTGTAGTTCCTCCTGTGCTTGCTTGACTCGCAATAGCAATTCAGATTGCTCGTGGTTACTCATAAATGAGATTTGCTCAGTTTCCAGAAGGTGACGCGATCGCGTGAACCAATACTGAAAATCCTCAAACAGTGGCTCTAAAACCGTCTTCAGCAACTCAGACCCTGGTAAATTTGAGTTCTGCATAAATGAGAAGCATACTTCTAACTTTCTTACTAATATTAACGCTGTTTACCATTCTTCACATTTTTTTTTAATCTTTCTTTGGATAGACAGGAACAAAAAGTCTGTAATAAAAATTACAATTATTCAAGAAAATACTTTCCAGGGTTTTTGCACAGTCTCCTAGGGCGTCCCTATATTCCGGTTGTAGAGAACCCATCTGACAGATACGGGAAAGAAAAAATTTTAATTTTTTGTGACACTTGCGTAAGTCCCATGAGTATCGCCGCGTGATGGAAAATATTTCAGCTATTCACCGGTGAAGTTAGCAATTTTCTTGCTACTATATCCCCAGTCATATAAAAATGATTATCATTATATTTATGTCACCTGTAAATTCAACTACCGACAAGCCATTGAACCCGTTCCAACGTCCCCGTCGTCTACGTCGCACTGCAACCCTGCGGCGGATGGTGCGGGAAATGACTCTGAGTGTGAATGACCTGATTTATCCCATGTTTGTCACTGAAGGCGAAGCACAACTCGTAGAAATTGCCTCCATGCCTGGCTGTTATCGATATTCCCTAGATTTATTGCTCACAGAAATAGCAGAAGTGTCAAAATTGGGAATTAATGCTGTTGCACTTTTCCCCGTTATCCCCGAAAATAAAAAAAACGACACAGGCACTCAAAGTTACAACCCAGACGGGTTAATACAGCAAACCGTCAAAGCCATTAAACAAGCAATCCCAGAAATTGTTGTTATTACCGATGTTGCCCTGGACCCTTTCACCACTCATGGTCACGATGGTTTAGTAGATGAAAACGGCACTATCTTAAATGACCCCACTGTAGAAGTGTTGGTAAAAATGGCACTTTCTCAAGCCGCAGCCGGCGCAGATTTTGTTGCTCCTTCCGACATGATGGATGGAAGAGTCGGCGCAATTCGTCAGGCGTTAGATACTGAAGGTTATATAAATGTAGGGATTCTGGCATACTCTGCAAAATACGCCTCTGCCTATTATGGCCCCTTTCGTGATGCGTTGGATTCTGCCCCGAAATTTGGCGATAAAAAGACTTATCAAATGGATGCAGCTAACGCCAAAGAAGCTTTAAAAGAGATTGAACTGGATATTGCCGAAGGTGCAGATATCATCATGGTCAAACCTGCTTTAGCTTACTTAGATATAATATATCGGGTAAAAGAAGCTACAAATCTACCAGTTGCAGCCTACAACGTCAGTGGCGAGTACGCCATGATTAAAGCCGCAGCCCAGATGGGTTGGATTGATGAAAAACAGGTAATTTTGGAATCTTTAACCAGCATGAAGCGGGCTGGCGCTGACTTAATTTTGACTTACTTTGCTGAAGAAGTAGCTCTGATGTTGATGTGAATGGTGAATGGGGAAGAAGCAGGGGAGCAGGGAGCAGGGGGAAAATTTTTCTCCTCTGCACCCTACCCCTCTGCCTCTTGTGCCTCATGCCCTATTTTCAGAATCACCTTGCTGGACTGATCTTCTCCATATAGAATGATAACTATTATCATAAAAGCCAGATTGTCTCGTAAGCAATGCAATTTACGATCGCTCTTCCTGAAACAATTGACTTGGCGATTATTGGCGCAGGGCCTCATGCTCGGATTCTAACTACCCATCTGCTGCAAAAACGGCAGTCTATCAGGGGTAAATTCTCGGTATTTGACCCCAGTGGTAGGTGGATGAGTCGCTGGAAGCAGCAATTTGCAGCTTTAGAAATTCCGCATTTGCGTTCTCCCGCAGTGCATCATCCAGACCCCAACCCGTTTGCTTTACGAAAATTCGCCGAATCTCGTTCGGATGAGTTATTTCCCCCCTATGATTTGCCAGGGACGCAACTATTTGAGGATTTTTGTCAAGATGTGATTCGAGTTTGGCAGTTACAAGAGCAAGTTATTCCTTTAGCAGTCAAGAGTATTGAACCTTTACCTCATCATTTGCGTCCCCGATTTCGCCTCTGCTTACAAGATGGACAAGAAGTTATTGCACGGCGGGTAGTGTTGGCAACTAATAGCGCTCAAATTCAAATACCTGACTGGGTAAACCAAATTCAGACAGCCTACCCACAAGATAGACTTTGCCACTCACAAACTATTGATTTACGAAAATTGCAGTTGATGAGTAAGAGAGTATTGATTGTGGGCGGCGGTTTGACGAGTGGACATTTGGCATTAGGTGCTATTTCTCGCGGTGCTAAGGTGCATTTAATGATTCGGCGACAATTAGCAGAAAAGTTGTTCGATGCTGAACCTGGTTGGTTAGGGCCAAAGTATCTGAAAGATTTTTTTGCTCAACCTGATTGGGGGCAACGTTTTACTATGATTCAGCAAGCTAGAAATGGTGGCTCAATGACACCGGCGATCGCCACTCAACTACGGCGACAGGTACGCAATGGTAACATCAGAATTGACGAAAACTGCCAAGTTGTCAAAGCCCAGTGGTTGGGTGAGCATTGGTGTGTTCAATGTAGTGACGGTAGCCAACATCAATTTGATTATATTTGGCTTTCTACTGGTACTAAATTTGATGTCACCACTGAACTTTTGTTAAAAGACATTCTCGCCGCATACCCCACTCCCATCATTAAAGGTTTACCAGTTTTAGATACTTGGCTGCGTTGGCCTGGCTGTGAATTGTTCATTATGGGAGGTCTAGCCGCCTTACAAGTAGGGCCTACAGCACGGAATTTATCAGGTGCAAGGATGGCTTGTGAAAAAATCGTTCCAGCGATTGTCAAGCCCAGTGTAGCTCTTTCCCAGAGGTTCAGTGGACTACAAGCAAGTTGACCAAAAACGGGCGTTGTTGAACTGAAGTATGAAATTGAAAAATTTACTTTTTCTTTCCTCTTACTCTGGAGCGCCTCTGGGTGAAATAAATTCATGCCCCTAATCAGCAACGCCCTATCTTTTTTCCATCGAGATTGCACCATGAAACTTTTTTTGCGCTATTATGATAACGATTCTCATTCTTTTTAAATATGGTCAGTTCGTTAACTCAGTCCCAGGAAAACTTAAGCCAGCACGACAGTGAGAAACTTCTGCGGATTCGTCATACCTGCGCCCATATAATGGCAATGGCAGTGCAGAAGCTATTTCCAGGGACTAAAGTAGCAACTGGCCCAGTCACAGAAAACGGTTTTTACTACGACTTCGATTGTCCAGTCAGCATCACTCCCGATGACTTGGACAAAATTGAGCAACAGATGCGGCGAATAATCAAAGCGAATTTACCTATCATCCGCGAAGAGGTACAAAGAGAAGAAATTCGCACCGAAATTGCCCAATTAAACGAATCTTACAAGTTAGAAATATTAGACCGTATTCCAGAAGGGGAGACAATTACCCGTTACTTTATTGGTAGTCCCGATACTGGTAAACCAGAATCTTCATTGTTTATCACAGACATTCAACCAGCAAGTAACTATTGGTGGGACTTATGTGCAGGGCCACACATTAACTTTACTGGTGAAATTGAGCCTGATGCCTTTAAATTGTTAAATATTGCTGGTGCGTATTGGCAAGGAGATGAAACCAAAGCCCAACTGCAACGCATTTATGGTATGGCTTGGGAAACAAAGGAACAACTACAAGCTTACCTCAAACAAAGAGAAGAAGCCCTACGCCGCGATCACAGAAAGTTAGGTCAAGAACTCAACTTATTCAGCATTCAAGAAGATGCTGGTGGTGGGTTAGTTTTTTGGCATCCTAAAGGCGCGATTATTCGCTATATAATTGAAGATTATTGGCGCAAAGCCCATCTAGAATCAGGATATCAATTACTTTACACGCCACACATAGCCAACCTCGATTTATGGAAAACATCGGGTCATTTTGACTTCTATCAAGAGAATATGTTTGATTCGATGGATGTGGAAAATCAGGCTTATCAAATTAAGCCAATGAATTGTCCATTTCATGTCTTAACTTATAAGCATCAACTACATTCTTATCGAGAATTACCTTTAAGATGGGCAGAATTAGGAACAGTTTATCGTTACGAACGTTCTGGAGCATTACATGGTTTGATGAGAGTCAGGGGATTTACCCAAGATGATGCTCATATCTTCTGTTTACCTAATCAAATTGCTGATGAAATTTTAGGAGTTTTAAATCTCACAGAGCAGATTTTATCAGACTTTGGCTTTAAAAATTATGAAGTGAATCTTTCTACCCGTCCTGAAAAATCAGTGGGGAATGATGAAGTATGGGAATTAGCAACTTCAGCATTAAGACAAGCTTTGAACACTAAAGGCTGGAATTATATTGTCGATGAAGGTGGGGGTGCTTTTTATGGCCCTAAAATTGATATTAAAATTCAAGATGCGATAGGTCGTCTCTGGCAATGTTCCACTATTCAGGTAGATTTTAATTTACCAGAACGTTTTGACATGGAATATATTGCTGCTGATGGTAGTCGCCAGCGACAAATTATGATTCACCGAGCTATTTTTGGCTCATTGGAACGCTTTTTTGGGATTTTAATTGAAAATTATTCTGGTGATTTTCCCCTATGGTTAGCACCAGTGCAACTGCGATTATTACCCGTCAGTGATGATTTTAGAGAATATGCAGAATCAGTTGCAATCTTATTTAAAAAAGCTGGAATTAGGGTAGAAATAGATAGCAGTGGTGAGCGTTTAGGTAAGCAAATTCGCACAGCAGAGTTAGAAAAAATTCCTGTTGTTGCTGTAGTGGGTAAAAAAGAGGCGGAAAATCAAAACTTGAGTGTAAGAACTAGGCAATCTGGAGATTTGGGTGTACTAAATATGGATGACTTATTGCATCGTTTACGAGAGGCTATAATCTCCAAAATAGTCCTTTAAAGGACAGAGAGACAAAAGAAAAAATTCCTGACTAATGACTACTAACAATTTTGAAACTTACGGAAGATTTAATTGATTATGACTCAACTAACAGCACCAACTTCAAACCCCAGTCTTGATATTCCTAAACAAGGAATGCCTGTTACCATTATCACAGGATTTTTAGGTAGTGGTAAAACTACACTACTAAATCAAATTCTTCAAAATAAACAAGATTTAAAAGTTGCTGTTCTTGTAAATGAGTTTGGTGATATTAATATCGATAGCCAATTGTTAGTTTCTATAGATCAAGATATGGTAGAACTCAGCAATGGCTGTATATGCTGTACAATCAATGATAATTTAGTTGATGCTGTTTATCAAGTTTTAGAACGAGAAGACCGTATTGATTATCTAGTCATTGAAACGACTGGTGTTGCTGATCCACTGCCAATTATCTTAACCTTTTTAGGTACAGAATTAAGGGATTTAACAAACCTTGACTCAATTTTAACTGTAGTAGATGCTGAAGCGTTTAATGAAGAACACTTCCATAGTGAAGCTGCTTTAAAACAGATTACTTATGGAGACATTATTCTTCTAAATAAAACAGACCTCGTGACTCCAGAAAAACTAGAAGATGTAGAAAATTGCATCCATGATATGAAAATTGGTGCAAAAATTCTGCACACCAAACATGGGGAAGTGGCGTTACCATTAGTTTTAGGTGTGGGATTAACTCCAATAGATGAATATACTGCCAATGATGCAGAAGATACTCACGAACATGAACACCATCATCATGACCATGACCACGACCATCATCATGAACATCATCACGAACATCACTCACATCATTTAGAAAATGATGGATTTGTTTCAATTTCTTTTCAAAGCGATAGACCATTTGATGTTCATAAATTTGAAAACTTTCTCACCGAAGAAATGCCACAGGAGGTATTTCGAGCTAAGGGCATTTTGTGGTTTAGTGATAGTGAGTTACGCCATGTTTTTCAACTGAGTGGGCCTCGCTATAGTTTACACGCTGACGAATGGAATACTCCACCTAAAAACCAAGCAGTTTTTATTGGTAGAAAGTTGGATATTGGCCAAATTTACTCACAACTTAACGAATGTTTGGTATAGTTAAGTAATGTTAAGCAATTGCCTATTTTAGTTAATAGTTATTCATGAACTGTTAGCTAATTTATTAATCTACACCAATCAAACAGAGAAAATGACTCTATCGATTCGTCCCGATATAAATTCTGCTGCTCAAGTGGTTTCATCTTTATCTACTCAGCAGTTACCAACTGTCACAGAAGCAGAAATGGCGCAGGCTGTACGTACTTTGCTGATTGGATTAGGAGAAAATCCTGATAGAGAAGGGTTAATAGATACTCCTAAGCGAGTTGTCAAAGCTTTGCAGTTTCTCACGAAGGGATATCATGAATCTTTGGATGAACTGTTAAATGGGGCAGTATTTACAGAAGATGCTGACGAAATGGTTTTAATCCGGGATATAGATATTTTCAGTTCCTGTGAACATCATATCTTACCGATTATTGGTCGCGCTCATGTTGCCTATATTCCTAATGGCAAGGTGATAGGATTATCTAAAATTGCCCGCATTTGTGAAATGTATGCCCGACGTTTGCAAGTGCAAGAACGTCTCACCCTACAAATTGCTGATGCGCTGCAAGGTTTACTCAAACCTCAAGGGGTAGCAGTGGTAATAGAAGCAACTCACATGTGTATGGTGATGCGCGGCGTGCAAAAACCTGGTTCTTGGACTGTTACTAGTGCAATGCGCGGTGTGTTTTCAGAAGATGGGCGGACTCGTGAGGAGTTTATGAATTTAGTGCGACACAATACTAAGTTTTAGTAACCTTATCGAACCTGGGCAATGGTAGCAACAGTTGTCATTGCCTTGCAACTATTTTTAAGATAAAAGGCAATTTCAATATGAATAAAGAGCAGATCTGCTTTGATTTCGACTCAAATCCGGCATTCCAAACGATAGATTATGAAGTAGCAGCACGTAGTTTTGTGCCTGGTTATGAGTCGATATTCAATATGGCAGTTGCGCTCTTGGATGCAAGTGTACCAGAGCAGGCTCATCTACTGATTGTTGCAGCTGGCGGCGGTATGGAACTCATAACTTTTGGTCAAGCGCGATCGCACTGGCTCTTTACAGGCGTTGATCCTTCAGCAAAGATGCTGGCGATCGCCCAAGAAAAAGTAGCTAAACATGGGTTAACAAACCGCGTGAAGCTCCACCAGGGGTTAACGCATGAACTACCTCTCACTCCCCTGTATGATGCAGCAACTTGCATTCTTGCTATGCACTTTCTCCCTGATGACGGCGCAAAACTGTTACTACTTCAAAGTATTTCGCAACGTCTCAAACCAGGAGCTAAATTGATTCTAGTTGATTTATGTGAGGAGAAAGGCTCAGAAAGCTTTAACGATTTCCTCAAAGCTTACAAATATCATGCACGTAACTTAGGAATGTCGCCAGAAATAGTAGAGGAAACAGCAAGCAAAGTCGTACATCTTCATTGTATCTCTGAAGAAAGAACTATTGAACTATTACAAGAAGCAAATTTTAGCAAGATTACTCGATTTTTCACAGATCTCTGGTTCAGAGGTTGGATAGCAACAAAAAATACTTAATGCTCCAGAAATTTAACTATCTGTAGTAAACGCTAATGAATCAAAATTTATTGTGGTTTGAAAAACTTAAGTTTAATAATCAAGATTTAATTCCTGCCATAGCGCAAGATTACCGCGATGGTACTGTCTTGATGATGGCTTGGATGAACTCGGAATCAATTCAAAAAACATTATCCACAGGTGAAGCTCATTATTGGAGTCGTTCGCGTTCCCAATTATGGCATAAAGGCGCAACATCTGGACATATTCAAAAAGTAAAAGAGCTTTTTTACGACTGTGACGGAGATACCATCTTGCTAAAAGTTGAGCAAATTGGTGATATTGCTTGTCACACTGGTGCGAGAAGTTGTTTTTTTAATGCTGTGCAAATTCATCCTCAATCTTAATTTTTGAATTTATTATGACTCTGACAATTTACAACACCCTCACACGTCGCAAAGAACCTTTTTATCCGCAAGAACCAGGGAAGGTAAAAATGTATTGCTGTGGTGTCACGGTGTACGACTATTGTCATTTGGGTCATGGACGTTCTTACATTGTTTGGGATGTAGTGCGCCGCTATTTACAGTGGCGGAGTTATGAAGTTCAATATGTGCAGAACTTTACTGATATTGATGATAAGATTCTCAACCGCGCTCATGCAGAAGGAACTTCTATGGAAGAGGTTTCTGAGCGATACATTCAGGCTTATTTTGAGGATATCAGACGTTTAAATGTGATGGATGCTTCTGATTACCCCCGTGTTACAGAAAATATTTTAGCTATTCACCAGTTAATTCAGGAACTAGAGAAAAAAGGCTACGCCTATGCTATTGATGGGGATGTTTATTACAAGGTGCAAAACTTCTCAGAGTATGGCAAACTTTCTGGGCGTTCCTTGGATGATATGCAAGCCGGGGCGAGTGGTAGGGTAGACTCAGAGGATTTATTGGGTAAGAACAAACAGAACCCGTTTGATTTTGCTTTATGGAAAGCGGCTAAACTAGGAGAACCAGCGTGGGATTCGCCTTGGGGTGTTGGTCGCCGGGGTGGCATATCGAATGTTCCGCGATGATTCGCTCTCGGTTGGGCGAAACAATTGATATTCATGGCGGTGGTGGCGATTTGGTGTTTCCCCATCATGAAAACGAAATTGCACAATCAGAAGTTATTACTCTGAAGCCACTAGCACGTTACTGGATGCACAATGGTATGGTAACGGTGAATAGTGAAAAGATGTCAAAGTCTTTGGGGAATTTTACAACGATTCGCCAGTTACTCGATCGAGGTGTTGGGCGCGAATGCACTCCGCTTATTTGTCCTGCAAGCCCATTATCGTAAGCCTTTAGATTTTACAGAAGATGCGATTGCTTCTGCTGAAAATGCTTGGAAAACCCTTAAAGAAGGTTTGCTTTTTGGCTACCAGTACGGTCAACAACTGGGGATTGGGGACTGGGGAGTAGGGACTAGGGATTGGGGACTGGGAAGCAGAAAAGGAAAAACTAATACCCCATGCCCAATGCCCCATGCCCCATGCCCTAATCCCTATGTTGAAAGCTTTCAAAGGGCGATGGATGATGACTTTAACATGCCCACTGCATTAGCCGTTCTTTTTGAACTGGCAAAAGAATTGCGTCGTCAGGGAAACCTCCTTATCCACCAAGGGAAGACTGATACTTCCTCAGAAATGCTTCAGCAGCAGTGGCAAACCCTAGTTCACTTGGCACAGGTTTTAGGACTAGAAGCATTACCAAAAGATGAAACTGATGCCAAACAAGAACGTTTAAGTAATGCAGACATTGAAACTTTAATTCAACAACGGCAGAATGCACGTAAACAGCGCAATTTTGCCGCTTCAGACCTGATACGCGACCAATTGCAAGCAGTGGGAGTAACTCTCATCGATAAACCAGATGGTACAACTATCTGGCATTGGTAAAGTTAGCAATTTTCTTGCTACTATATTTCAAATCATATAAAAATGATTATCATTATATTTATGTCTGTACCAAACATTATTGTCGTTGCTGGTTCGTCTGGGGTCTGGAAAAACTACCTGGGTTTGTCAACAGATGCGAGATGTAGCCGATGTTGAGAAAATAATTTATTACAGCCCTGGTACTGGGACTGTTCCCGTTGACCAAACCCGTATAGCTTCTGAATTTCCTGGTATGCAAATCTTTGGGGACGGACAACAAGTCGAATTTCTGAACCAAATACCTAAAGCAGATGCAGTTTATATTGAATGGGGGTTTTATCTGGAGTTGGGATCTGTAGCACAATTATTAGAAAATCTTACTTACCGTACCATTGCAGTCTTACCACCTGACCTCAAAGACTCTGAATACCATGCTTGGGCAAAAGAGATTGTACGCGGCGCACCAACCCAAAGCAGCACTGGTGAAACTTTATGGCGGGCAGCAAGCAATGGTCAAGTAATTGACGAAAACAGTTTAGAGGAATTTTGGTACGAAATCACCCACGGTGCTTACGGTATTGTCACCCGCGCTAAAGGCATTTTTGATGTGAACGATGGTAGGTCACTTTACTGTGATTTTGTCGCTGGCGTTCCCCAAACAGATTTTCTGGAGTTAGACTTACCACGCTACTTGGAAGGTAGACCTCAGCGTTTCAGTGGACTAGAAGTAGTGGGGGAAAACTTGGATAAAGCAACTTTAAGGCAAACCTTATCAGATTGCTGTTTATCTGATGCTGCGATTTTGCAATACCAACAACAGGTCAAAGAGATTTTATTAGAGGGGGAAAAAGTGTGAAAATAGCCGTTATTTCATGTATTCATGGCAATTACGAAGCTTTAGACGCTGTATTGCTAGATATTGACCAGCACTCATGCGAAAAAATCTTTTGTGTTGGCGATTTGGTAGGATATGGGCCGCATCCCAATGCAGTTGTTGCTCAAATTCGTGCTTTAGATATTCCCACCTGCGCTGGCTGTTGGGATGAAGATATTGTGGAAGGTTTGAACGCCTGCGATTGCAGCTATCCCTCGTTATTGGCAGAAAAAAGAGGAATACAAGCTCATGAGTGGACTAATAAAGAAATCAGTCCAGAAAATCGGGAATTTTTAGCCCAATTACCCTACAGTCTGAAAGAGGGCAATTTAGCTTTTGTTCACGGTAGTCCTCATAGTAACCATGAGTATTTGTTACCTGAACTAGACGCTTTTGTGGCACTAGAGCGAGTAATCTCCACAGATTCAGATGTGCTTTTTTGTGGTCATACTCATGTGCCTTACGCCCGAACTCTTGATGCTGGACAGTTACAAGTTCGTGTTGGAAAAGGAGAAAAAGCACAGGAAATCAGCTTTACATCTCCTCTCAAGCGAATTGTGAATGTGGGTTCAGTGGGAGAACCCAGACATGGACGACCGAATGCTACTTATGTAATTTACAACACCAATACCCAAGAAATTAAACTACGCGAAGTAGCTTACGACTACCAAAAAACCTGTGCAGCGATTATTGAAAAAGGTTTACCTGCAATCTTTGCTTGGCGTTTAGCGCATGGGTTGGAGTATGCAGAACGAGCAGATGACCCAACTCACGTTTGCACAAGGTAATCTCTCTCCCTTCCTCCTCTTCTTTTGCGTTCCTTTGCGTTAAAAAAAAAGATATGAATAAATGGGCAATTTTGAGTGGAATTGAAGCTAACTTAGTAGCCTATGAAGCTGTAATAGCTGATATTAAACGTCAGGGTAATAGCGTAGAAGCTTTGTATATTTTGGGCGACTTAGTAGGGCCAAGACCAGAAGCTGAGAAGTTGGTAGAACGAGTGCTAAACCCACGTCGGGGAGAATTAGAACCTTTAATTTGTAAGGGATGGTGGGAAGAACAATGTTTGATTTTGCATGGTCTGGGGCCGACTGGGGATGCTCCTGAACTGATGGCAAAATATGGAGGTGATACAGTAAAACTACTTTGGGATAGTGTATCGCGTAAGACTGTTCAATGGTTGCGATCGCTCGACTTTGGTTTTTTTGAATTAGATTGTTTGTTAATCCACGGCTCAACGGTAAGTGTGGATGACGAACTGACTCCAGAAACTCCCCCAATTCAAATGCTTGATAGACTCTCAAGAATGCAAGCAAATAACTTGTTCTGCGGTCGTTCTGGTTTAACTTTTCAGTATCAGTTGCAAACTGGTTCTATCACGAGTGCATTAACTACCCTTGATAACCAAGCATCTCCTCAAACTGTCACCGTTGCACCGCGCCAAGTTATTGGGGTGGGTAATGTAGGACGCACACCAGGACAAGCAACTTATACTCTCTATAACCCTGGTACAAATCAGGTGGAATTCAAGACTGTTTATTACGGCAATAGTAAGGGATTTCAAAGCCATCGCCGAGTTACAGAATCGAAATCTAGCGTTTAATTTACTTCTGCTAAACTTTAAAATAAAGGCACGAGGAAAGGTTCCATGAATACTGTTGTGCTTAATCTAGAAGCGATCGCTCATTTAACTGATGAGCAATTTTATCAGTTGTGTATTGCCAATAGGGATTTAAGCCTGGAAATGAATGCAGCAGGAGAATTAATTATTGTGCCACCAGTAGGAGGAGAAAGCGGAAATCAGGAAGCTGAACTAATCACCGACTTAGAAATCTGGAATCGTCAAGCTAAATTAGGAAAAGTTTTTAGTTCTTCAACTATCTTTATACTTCCAAACCGTGCAAAACGTTCCCCTGATGCTGCTTGGGTAAAGTTGGAACGGTGGGAAGCTTTAACGCCAGAACAGCGAAAAAAGTTTCCCCCACTTGTACCCGATTTTGTAATTGAATTGCGTTCTGAGACAGACAGACTTGCACCAATTCAAGCGAAAATGCGGGAATACATAGAAAATGGTTTGCGTTTGGGTTGGTTAATTAATCCTCAAGATAGGCAAGTGGAAATTTATAGACTCGAAAAAGCTGTAGAAGTTATTCCCATACCAGCGATTCTCTCTGGAGAAGATATATTACCTGGATTTGAATTACAAGTATAGGTAGGCGATCAGCTTACCGCATTTATGGTAATTTTCAGTTTTTTCGCCTAGACTCAGATAGTGCCAATGCCTATTCTGAGGTAAATTATGAATAAAATTGCACTGACTTTACTTTGCTGCTCTAGCTTTTCTGCCTTGACGGTACTCAATGTCAACCCAGCTTTGGCAAAGAAGCTTTCCCCCCAGGATTTAGCCAATCCTATTGAGAGAGCCTCGGATACTCAGAAAGTTAATGTACTTAATTCCCAAGAATATCCCCAATCTCCATCAATGCGCTCTCTAGAAACAGAGAGAATAAAACAGTTCGCCATCCAAAAGTTTGGCTGCGATTGCCCTGGCTGTCAAGCCCTTGCTAGTCAGATGCTACTACAAGGTCAACTGCCCATACCACAGTAATTAAAATGGGATAAGCCAGTTGAAATCATAAAGTGCCAGGATTCTAATTGAGTTGCTCTTGCGGGAGGAAATAGTAGCAAAATACTAATTAATTTCAGCAATAACCAGCGTAATTTCATACAGTATAGTGAGGATAATATTGAATTTACTTAGAGAAATTTTCGGCAAGTAAATCAAATCATAAGCAAGAAAATATGTAATGTCAAGGATTTTAGATAGTAAATGAAAGCTGATACAGTGAATATAGATTCGGCTTGATGAAAGTCAGTATAATTAAATTCACACCCGTTAAAAAAAACGGGTGGACAAAGCTTTCCCAAATTACTCTAGAAGCACCCATTAACTTGGGATTTTACTATTAAGCATTAGTTGATTGAGAATCATTCTGTGTCTTTTTATCTGTACAGGGTGTGATTTTCTCTGCTAATGAAAGATACTCACCTTCAACTCCAACAGTGATTCCCCTTGTCTGACGCAACGCATTTATTGCTTTCGGACAGTCACAGCCAAATTTAGCGATCGCAGCATCACTTTCTTCATCTGTCATATTTAGTTCTATCACTTTTTGATTATCAGCCTGAAGATTATCGGCTTTTGCCATAAAGAGGCGATTGAAAGTTGCCAGATGAGCATTTCCACTACATTCTTTACGTCTCGTTAGCACTCTCTAGGTCGATGGATTGTGCAGCTTGACGAAACGATGCTATCGAAGTGAGGCGATTGGAGGGACAATCCCACAGAATGTATTTGAAGCAATCAGGAATATCTACCATTCGCAGCGTTTTTGCACTCCTAAGCAGGTGAACATTTTTATTGTGGCAAGCTTGGAGGTTGTAATTGGGGATTCTGTCGCAAAGATGATGAATGTTATGGTAACCGATATCGGCGGAAAACCACTTTAAAACAGTGGGGAACTCCAGATAACTGCTGCCCTTAATTGCTGCTTCGAGATAGTCCCACCCTTCAGTTTTGTGGGCGTAAGAGCCATCAAAGTTGTGCTGAACAAAGAAGACGCAGATGAGGATTGCCCCAGCACAAGTTAGCGTGATTGAGTAAACGCTCACGAAAAAACCAAATCCAAGTAAATACCCCAGAAAAATCCAGCTACCGACTACACAAATGTTGTTGAACAACAGATGCCAAAACTCAGCCGCAGTGTACCAATTTCTAGACTTATGAGAGGAGATGATTCGAGGTAAATCAATAAAAGGATCTTGCTGCAAGCAAGTCAGTAGATGAGTGATAAAATCATATGTTCCGGCAATCAGGGCGAGTCTTGGCTTAATCACGACATAGAAAAAGCCTCCCGGAAAGATCATGAATGGGTGCCTCAGTAGTTCATAACGCCTTTGGGCAGATGGACTGAGGCGAGCAAAATCCTCAGTAGAGATTAATGCACTAGGACCGCGATAGCGTTGCCAATCACCGTTGGTTTTGTGGTGATAGGCATGTCCTCTTGACCACTGATATTGAGGGATCGCGTTGATCACCCCCAGAATAAAACCGATAATTTGATTAATCCTTTTTGAACGAAATAGTGAATAGTGTCCGCAATCATGCATTAAAGAAAAACAACGCGCTGAAAACAGCGTCATCAAAACTATAATAGGCGGAAGCAACCAAAAAGAAATAGCAGCTGCTTTGTATGCTAAAAACCATAAAACCACATAAGGCACAACCGTATTCAGGATTTGATAAGTTGCCCGCAAGTCGCTGCTGTTCATGTAAGGAGTCAGGACAAAATCCGACTTTTTTACTGCGGTTTCCATTAAATAAAACTTTCTCCTAGCGGTAATAGGCTTGGTTGAAATTCTGACCAGCGCTTGCAAACTTGTTCGTAGCAATCGGGTGGAGTAATTTTTAGTTGGTGTAAAAAATTCACCTCAATCTGAGGTTCAGCCTTTAGCACCATAAGAATATCTTGATGGGGATTGTATGTTGCGACTACTGGGGAAATTGATGAAATCATGGATGAACACATTGATTGCGATATGACTCCGCCATCCCGAAAAGAGCGCAAGTAAAACCTAATCAGATCGGAGGGGAGAAATTGCATAGTGAAGGGAACTGTAAGCTGATGTGCAGCTAAATTGTATAACACGAAAACGCAAAATTATTGTAGTGCGGGCATCTTGCCCGCGTCCAATATACAAATTAAATACGCAACAGCTTATCAAGGTTTGTAATTGTCGAGTGAGTAACTTGAGTATCCACATCACAAATCACAACTCCCCGCCCAAATGACTGAAATCCTTTCCATCCTGTGTAACCGATTACCAATATATTATTATGAACAATACCTTTGCCAAAATAAGAGCCTAGATAAATTTTGCCAGTTTTGTCAAAATTAAGCATACATAAGCGTTTTGATGGAAAGGTAGTTTTAAATCTGAAACCCTTATCCTACCGTCAATACGTTAAAAAACCCTTGTGGGAAACCTAGAAGGAATTTTTAGGACTGATTGTTTTTGCCAAGCTGAGTGAGAAATGGGAGTTAATGGTTAAAGCATCATCATCTCACCCTCGTAAATTGGCGAAGGTATTGAACCAAGAAGGAAGGGTTTCTTGCGTCCAGTCTGCCGTAATTACCTCCCCCTCAACTAATTCTGTCCCCGCCAAAAGCTCCGAAAAGCCCTCAATGCTGCAAAAAGCTGGATGCGACCAGCCATTTCTGGTCTGGTTAAAATTCCCTGACTAGGACTAAAAAATAATGACAATAAAAATAGTACAGAAACAACTAACACTATAGCCGCACCTGATGGCACATTTAAATAATAACTTATATACATTCCTGTTACACTGCTAATTACACCAATAATTGCACCTAATTGCATCATTTGGTGTAACTCTTTGACTAACAAATAAGCTGTAATTCCTGGGCCAATCAGTAGCGAAACAACTAATACTACACCCACAGTTTGCATACTAGCAATAATTGTTAGCGTAATCGCACCAGTTAATCCAAAGTGAATTAAATTAACTGGTAAACCGCTCGCTTGAGCGCCAAGTGGGTCAAATGTGTAAAATAGTAATTCTTTGTAAAATAGCTTGACTAAAAGTAAAATAACAACAGTGATAATTACAGTCCGCTTTACATCATCTGTAGTTACACCTAAGATGTCACCAAATAAAAATTGATGCAGGTCTAATTTGCTTTTTAATAGGGTAATCAACATGATACCCAATGCCAAAAATCCTGAAAAAACTAAGGCCATTGCTGCATCAACTTTGATGCGGGATTGAGATTGAATCCAAGTAATTACAAAGGTGCTGAGAGTTCCCGATATAAAAGCACCTAAGAAAATATCAATACCTAAGAAAAAGGCGATCGCTAATCCTGGTAAAACTGCATGAGCAATCACATCTCCTAGTAATCCCATGCGTTGAACTATAAGATAAGTACCGACAACAGCGCAAAGAATACCCAACAGAATTGCTGTGGTAAGCGCTCCCCGCATAAACTCAAAACTTAAGGGTTCAATTAGCCAATTCAACATTAAACTACTTCCCGATTAAATATAAATATACTATCTCCATAAGCACGTTGAATATTATCTGCTGTCATTACTTCTTTCATCGAACCATTAGCAATCATTTGTTTATTTAATAATAGTAAGCTGTTGCGTATTTAATTTGTATATTGGACGCGGGCAAGATGCCCGCACTACAATAATTTTGCGTTTTCGTGTTATACAATTTAGCTGCACATCAGCTTAGCTGGTCGCATTTTGTTAAAGCTGTGCCTAAATCATGAGTGACTACCAGCAAAATCTTACCTTGAGATTTTAGTTCTTCAAATACCTCAAATATGATAGCTTCTGTCTTTTTATCAACTCCAACAAACGGCTCATCGAAAAATAATAATTCGGCTTGTTGTGCTAAAGCCCTTGCTAAAAAGACTCGCTGCTGTTGTCCGCCTGATAATTCTCCAATTTGACGCGATCGCAACTCTAGCATCCCCACCCGAGCCAAAGCATCTTTGACTATTTCTTGAGATGATCGTGAAGGTGTGCAAAACCAGCCTGTATGCACAGTCCGCGCCATCAGCACCACATTCCAGACTGTGATGGGGTAATCCCAGTCAATTTGCGATCGCTGGGGTACATACGCCACAGAATTTAATTGCTGTTTTAGGGCGCGAGATCGAAACTTGACAACTCCACTCGTGGTTGGTACTAAGCCCAAAATTGCCTTCACCATCGTACTTTTACCAGCACCATTGGGGCCAATCACACCCACAATTTGTCCCGGTAAGGAACAGAAACTCACATCCTCAACTGCAGTAACTCCCCTGTAATTTACAGCTAAATGTTTAACTTCTAACATACATAATTTGCACTTGTATATGATAATGATAATCACTATAACGCAATTCATCAGATTTATGATATCTCACAAACTGCGATTGAAATCCCTAGCGGCTCTTGCCTTAACCTGTGGAGTATTTGGATGTAGTCCAACATCCCAAACCAGCCAATCGACTCCCACGCCTGGTGATAATGCGTCTGTTATTCAAACAGGGACTTCACCAGCGCCAGAAGCCAGTAGTAAACCGTTAGTAGTCGCCACCAATACCGTTGCTTGCGGCTTAACTAAAGAAATCGCAGGTGATACTATTGACCTGAAGTGCTTAATTGATCCTGGCTCAGATTCCCCACGTATACCAACCCAAGCCAGAGGATAGCAAAGCAATTGAGCAAGCAAAGTTAATTCTCTATGGTGGCTATAATTTTGAACCTGGTTTAATTAAGTTAATTAAAGCTACTTCAAATTCTGCTCCCAAAGTGGCTGTAGATGAAGTTGCAGTCCCCAAACCTCAGCAGTTTGACGAGGATGGTAAAACTGTTACCGACCCCCATGTATGGCACAATGCTCAGAATGGCATAGCGATCGCCCAAACAATTTCTCAAGAGTTAGGGAAATTAGCCCCGAATAATGCTGCAACTTATACTAGTAACACTCAGAAATTAACAAACGAAATCAGTCAGATAGACACCTGGATTAAATCAGAAATTGCCACAATTCCACCCAAGCAACGCAAATTAGTCACCACCCATGATGCTTTTGGTTACTATTCCAAAGCTTATGGAATTCCCATTGAAGGGGCGCTAGGAGGTATTAGTACCTGAAGAAGCGCCGACTCCTGCGCGGGTAGGTGCATTATCGAAGGATATTAAAAAACAGGGTGTACCGACAATTTTTGCGGAAACAACGATTAACCCGAAACTCATACAGGCGGTAGCAAAAGAGGCAAAAGTTAAGGTTTCAGAGCGAGAATTGTTTGCTGATGGTTTGGGAGAAAAAGGAACAGAGGGTGAGACTTACCAAGGAATGTTGATTGCTAATACACGTACAATTGTCGAAGGTTTAGGGGGCAAGTATACAGCCTTTAAGCCTAAATAATCAGACGCGCCTCTGTGGTATAAAAGTAGTTTTTTAACCGCAGAGGCGCAGAGAAGCCAGTCGCGGATGATAATAAACCAGGAAAATCAAGCCATGTTATATTTGGGGAGATATTTAAGAACTCCAACTGATAGATTATTTTTGCTATCACTTCGCCAACGGTTCAGCAGCCAATGTCGCCAAATCTTGCCCCAAATCAGCCAGAGCAACCCGAAAAAATTTATTTACCGCGTACCAGCGAATCGGAAACCTTAAAAAAGATTCGCCACACAGCTTCCCATGTAATGGCGATGGCTGTACAAAAGCTGTTTCCCAAGGCGCAAGTTACAATTGGTCCGTGGATTGAAAATGGCTTTTACTATGACTTTGACAGTCCTGATCCATTTAACGATAAGGATTTGAAAGCCATACAGAAAGAGATGATCAAGATTATCAATCGCAAATTACCAGTAATTCGCGAAGAAGTCAGTCGGGAAGAAGCCCAACGCCGGATTGAGGAAATTAAAGAACCGTATAAGTTAGAAATTCTGGGAGATATTAAACAGGAACCAATCACAATTTACCACCTGGGGAATGAATGGTGGGATTTGTGTGCCGGGCCTCATGTAGAAAATACCAGTGAACTCAACCCGAAAGCTATTGAATTAGAAAGCGTTGCTGGCGCTTATTGGCGTGGGGATGAAACCAAAGCACAGCTACAGAGGATTTACGCCACAGCTTGGGAAACCCCAGAACAACTCGCTGAATACAAGCGGCGCAAAGAAGAGGCGCTGCGGCGAGATCACCGCAAATTGGGTAAGGAACTGGGATTATTTATATTTTCTGAGCTTGTGGGGCCGGGTTTACCTTTGTGGACACCCAAAGGTACTCTGTTGCGGAGTCTTTTGGAAGATTTTCTCAAGCAGGAACAGCTAAAACGCGGTTATTTACCTGTTGTTACACCCCACATCGCCAGAGTTGATTTATTTAAAACCTCTGGACATTGGCAAAAATACAAGGAAGATATGTTTCCCTTAATGGCGGAGGATGCAGAAGCAGCCGCCCTGGAACAAGGCTTCGTCCTCAAGCCAATGAATTGTCCTTTCCATATTCAAATATACAAGAGTGAGTTACGTTCTTATCGGGAATTGCCAATGCGACTGGCAGAATTTGGCACTGTTTACCGTTATGAACAGTCAGGGGAACTGGGGGGGTTAACCAGGGTGCGGGGTTTCACTGTGGATGATTCTCACTTATTTGTCACCCCGGAACAACTAGACAACGAATTCCTCAGCGTAGTGGATTTGATTTTGTCGGTGTTCAATAAACTGCAACTGAAGAATTTTAAAGCTAGACTCAGTTTTCGTGATCCAGCCAGTGATAAGTACATCGGTTCGGATGAAGTTTGGGATAAAGCCGAAGGTGCAATTCGCCGTGCAGTGCAACAACTGGGTATGGAACACTTTGAAGGAATTGGCGAAGCGGCGTTTTATGGGCCTAAACTTGATTTTATCTTCAGTGATGCCCTAGAGCGGGAATGGCAGTTAGGCACAGTCCAGGTAGATTATAACTTGCCAGAACGCTTTGATTTAGAGTATGTTGCTGAAGATGGTGTTCGCAAACGTCCGGTGATGATTCACCGTGCGCCTTTCGGTTCTTTGGAACGTCTGATTGGCATCTTGATTGAAGAATACGCCGGCGATTTCCCCTTGTGGTTAGCGCCAGTACAAGTCAGATTACTACCAGTGGGTGACGCTCAACTAGATTTTGCTCACGAAGTAGTGGCGAAAATGAGAGCATTGGGTATCCGCGCCGAAGTTGATATCAGTGGCGATCGCTTGGGTAAATTAATCCGCAATGGCGAGAAAAATAAAATACCCGTAATGGCAGTAGTCGGAGCCAAAGAGGTTGAAACCAATAGCTTGAGTATTCGTACCCGCGCATCTGGGGAGTTGGGAAGTATACCGGTTGATGAGGTATTGGATAAGTTGAAGAGTGCGATCGCTAATTTCGACAACTTCTAGGCTTTTGGGAAAGAAGTAGCAGAGCATTGATATAGCGTTTCCCGCCCTAGTTAGGTACACTCGTGGGGGCACGGCATTGCCCTGCCCCTACACATCGCTTGAATTTCTGTCATGGTAAGGGTGCAACAGGTAGTAATCACAAATTTAGAGCATCAGTGTAGATGCGATCGCCACAGACGGGCACTAAAGTCTCCAATTATAACAACTTATAGTAAAAATTTGCTGGGATAACTCCATAGTCTTGGATAAGAGATCCATCTATGGCTACCTAGGGTAAAAATTTATCAAAAAATTGTTCTATACCTAACTAGGATCAAGATTTATCAACAAAAAGTTACAAACAGAAGTAGAATTACATTATTACACAAATAAGTATTTTTTCTCATTGACATGATATTGGATCAATTTCCCTGGCTGACAGCGATCGTTCTGTTACCACTTTTTGCGTCCCTGCTTATACCTGTGCTACCAGACAAAGATGGTAAGCGCGTACGGTGGTATGCAATGGGTGTAGGTATTGCAGATTTTGCTTTAATGTGCTATGCCTTTTGGCAGCATTACGATGCGACTAGTGCGAGTTTTCAACTTGTCGAGAATTATGCCTGGGTGCCTCAGTTAGGTATTAACTGGGCAGTTTCCGTTGATGGTCTATCAGCGCCCCTGGTTCTGCTGGCAGGATTTGTCACTACACTGTCGATGTTTTCAGCGTGGCAAGTCGATCACAGACCCCGCCTATTCTATTTTCTCATGCTGGTGCTGTATTCTGCACAGGTAGGGGTATTCGTCGCTCAAGATTTACTGCTATTTTTCATCATGTGGGAAGTCGAACTGATTCCCGTTTATCTACTTGTTTGTATTTGGGGTGGACAGAAGCGTCGCTACGCAGCGACAAAATTCTTGCTGTATACCGCAGCTGCTTCTATATTTATTTTGGTGGCAGCCTTGGGTATGGGACTTTACGGTGGTGGTGAAGTTTCATTTGATATAGCTGCCCTTGGCTTGAAGGATTACCCACTAGCTCTAGAACTGTTCCTATATGCGGGATTGCTGATTGCCTTTGGTGTCAAGCTCGCCATTTTCCCGCTGCATACTTGGCTACCTGATGCCCACGGCGAGGCTTCCGCGCCTGTGTCGATGATTCTAGCTGGTGTGTTGCTAAAAATGGGCGGCTATGGACTAATTCGCCTGAATCTTGAGTTGTTACCTGATGCACACATTTACTTTGCACCAGTTCTCGCAATTCTCGGCGTTGTCAACATTATCTATGGCGCGTTGAACTCCTTTGCTCAGACTAATATGAAGCGTCGCCTAGCTTATTCGTCGATTTCCCACATGGGGTTTGTACTACTGGGTATTGCATCCTTCACGGATTTGGGAATCAACGGCGCGATGTTACAGATGATTTCCCACGGTTTGATTGCCTCCGTGTTATTCTTTTTGGCAGGGGTAACTTACGATCGCACTCACACAATGGCAATGGCAGATATGGGCGGTATTGGTCAAGCTATGCCCAAGGTGTTTGCTTTATTTACTATGGGTGCAATGGCGTCCTTGGCTCTCCCCGGTATGAGTGGCTTTGCGGGTGAACTCTCGGTTTTTCTAGGTTTGACAACCAGCGATGTTTATAGTTCCACATTCTGTACTGTGACAGTCTTCCTGGCTGCAGTGGGCGTTATCCTCACGCCGATATATTTACTCTCTATGTTAAAACAGGTATTTTTTGGCACTGGTGCAGAACTTAGCTGCAATATTGGCGATGTAGGGTTGCAGAATCAGGAAGACGAAGAAGCTGTATGTTTTGGGACTGACTGCGTTCTACCTACCCAAGCAGTTTATCGCGATGCTAGTCCCCGTGAGGTGTTTATTGCTGCTTGTTTTCTGGTGCTGATTATCGGCATTGGTTTGTATCCGAAAGTGGCAATGCAAATGTATGATGTCAAGACTGTGGCAGTCAATGCCGAAGTTCGCCAATCTTATAGCATCATCGCTCAAAGAAATCCGGAGATTTATGCTCAGGGATTCTTTATTCCCACCATTCCAGAATCTGAATTATCGCCGGTTTTGGGAACTTTGAAATAAGCTTGGTGAAAGATAAGATTTCTGGCTTTGCTGATTGATGGGATGATTTTTGTTTCACGCAGAGGCGCAGAGGCGCAGAGAGTAAGAGGAGAGAGAAATGGAATTGTTGACCCTTCGGCTGCGCTCAGGGTAAACTTTCATACCTCAATTCAGCAACGTCGGATTTCTATTAGAACATTTAAAAGCGATCGCTTTTGATTTTTTTGACCTATTCGTTTACCAGCCGATTGACTTATAATCAAAACTACTATGCCTTCTGGAGATTGACACAATGACTTATATCTCCCCAAAAACTCTCACTTTTGAAGATTTTATCACCCAATACCGAGATAATCCCCGCTATGAATTAGCAGATGGAGAACTAATTGAAATGGAACCCACAGGACCACACGAAACGGTAAGTGGTAAACTGGCAACGCAAATTGGTATACACTTGGTTGCAGAACAACTTCCTTGGTTTATCCCTCGCACTTGTTTAATTTACCCATTTGCAGATGCGGCTACGGTTCGTCGTCCTGATATTGTAGTTCTCGATGAAACCGTTCTTGATCGTGAACCCCTTTGGGAACGAGAACCGATAATTACAATGGGAGCATCGATTAAACTGGTGGTAGAAGTTGTTAGCAGCAACTGGGAAACTGACTATGCAAGGAAAGTTGAGGAATATGCACTTTTAGGCATTCCTGAATATTGGATTGTGGATTATCGAGGATTAGGCGGTGTGGCATTTATTGGTAAACCTAAACAACCTACTTTTACTGTTTATCAATTGGTTGACGATAGTTATACTCAACAACAATATCGACTAAACCAACCAATTAACTCACCGCTTTTACCCAGTCTGCAACTTCGTTTAGATGATATTCTCCCTCGTTAAGTGTTGCAGAATGCATCTTTTGTGAAGTCAAAATACTTTGCAATTATAACATATACTTGTTTACCCTCATCGCCATAGCGCTATCTTCATCGCGTCAAATTCTTCTCAATCCGACGATCAGGGATTAGCCACATGGCTGCAACTAGAACGTATAATGCACAAGCAAACCATGAGTTTACAAAAGCCAATGCGATCGCCAAAGCATAGAATACGACCGATATCTTACCCTTGAAGTCTTCACCAACTGCGATCGCCAGAGTGGAATCTTTCCCATGATGAGAAATCAGGGTGCGGGTCAGGATGAAGTAAGCAATCCCAGCGAATAACAGGACCGTACCATAAAGTGCCACTGGCAAGGCGGCTAAGTGGTTCTCTCCCATCCAAGCTGTGACAAAGGGGATGAGTGATAACCAGAACAGCAGATGCAGATTAGCCCAAAGGATGCGACCATTAACTTGGCGAATCGCCTGTAGTAAGTGATGGTGGTTGTTCCAATAGATGCCGATAAAAATAAAACTCAATATATAACTTAAAAATACTGGTATTAGCGGACGGAGTGCCGCTAAATCACTTCCATGTGGCACTTTTAGTTCCAGCACCATGATTGTGATGATGATAGCAATTACACCATCACTGAATGCTTCTAATCTCCCTTTCCCCATCTGTGTAAGCACTCCTTTGCTGCTGACTTCACAGTAAATTATGTCACTTTTTGCTCTTATTGCGAAGCGGCGTTATTCTTCTGGGATTGCAAACTCATTTTGCTAGATTCAGCAAGCATTTAGGCATATTGCCAACTCAAAATCCTTGATTGCTTACTCATTTCAGTAGATCACGCACTCATTTTCTTTTTCAATTACAACCGGATCAATATGGGTTTAGGTAACGCAGCTGTTGAAGAACACATGAATGGGTTGTTTGGACAAATCCGAGCCGATCAATTAAGTGAGCGACTAAAACCACTTAACCCACAAGAACGAGAGCTAACAATTATAGAAGCAATTTGCGAAGCTCTGAAAGAAATGGGTGGAGAGTATGTTCTACCTTTTCGCTTCAAACATGAGAACGGAAACCGAACTAGCCATCATTTAATTTTCGTAAGTAAGCACATCAAAGGCTATAACATAATGAAGGAAATTATGGCTAAAGAGAGTTCTGAGCAAAATCAAGGCGTACCTTCTTTTGAATATAATCCAGCCACTTATAGACAACCATTACTTTTTGAATTTTATCGCCCTCTTGATGAGTTGGAAGAAATGCTATTAGATAAATTTGCAGGTCAAACAATAACCATGCAAGAAATTTACAATCAGCATCATGTTGGCAGACATTATATTAGCAAAAACTATAAAGATGCTCTCAATAATCTTGAAGTTCAAGGCAAAATTATAGCCGACCCACCTGCAAATAAACGACGTAAAAATACGTTTGGAGATTCAGTAATAGTTACATTTACGACTAAGAAGTAAGTACCATATTTTCTTTTTTTACTGCTAATTTGTGTGCTGTATTTCCCCACATTTTTTGATGTTGTTTCCATGCATCAGGCATTTCATCCCATATTGTATTATCCAGTAATCTACCTCCAGATTTAGAAGTTTTTCCACCAATTTGTTTGAAGAAAAATGCTACTCTGGCAGATTGACACTGGTCACGAATATCCTGTGCCCATTCAATTTTCATGGGACGATATTTTTGACCTGACTCCCCACCTACAATGACCCAATGAATCTCTCTTAAATCAAGATTCAATGCACCTAAAAGCGGTTCACAAGAAAGAAACCGGACAGCCGCAGGGACTTGGCGTAGGAAGTCTATACGCTCGACATAGTTTTGATTTTCAACTGAGACACCCAACCAGATATTTTCATGAAATTCTAACTCAGAAGCTAACTCTAGTAATCTCTCAGGACGTTTTGTTAATATTTGATATATATGCCACGGTGTTGCCTTGATAACTTTAAAGACATTTTGAATGAAATCAAGAGGTACATCTTCGTGAAAAAGGTCGCTCATTGAATTAACAAAAATTCGGCTAGGAGTACGCCATTTTGTCGGTTCTTTTAACCTTTCTGGGTGTAAAGTTAAATCAAATCCATTCTTGAAGTTATTAGGAAACCGTTTAGTGATAGCTTCTGCATAGCAATCGACACAACCAGGGCTAACCTTGTTACAACCAGTTGTTGGGTTCCAGGTTTTATCTGTCCACTCAATACCTGTGTGCGTACTAGACATATTACATAACCTTGTAAATTACAAACTCTGCAAATTATACTTTTTGTTTGATTTTTATAGTGTATTTGTACTATAACAGAACTGACGATCATCTCATCGCCGTAGATGAATAGGAGTTTTTGGATTACCGATTGTGTAAATCACGATAGTGAGCGCTTACTCCTAGCTTAAAGATTCATCCTTGTAAACCCAGAGCGATGGCTTACTTGTATATTAAGTTTTGTAAACAATTATTCTCCCTGACTGTGAATATCTGCCACCAGTTGTCAATTCCATGAGATGCTGGTTAATCGATTGGTGAGTATTTGCAGATGTCTGTTGTTTCAAGTGTCACTGTTAAAGTTCCCGCCACAACGGCGAATTTGGGGCCTGGTTTTGACTGCATAGGCGCAGCTTTAACCCTCTACAACCAGGTTAAGTTCACTCGTCTCGATGCGGGTGGGTTAATTATTCATGTCACAGGGGAAGAAGCCGAACGGGTGCAAACTGATGAGAGTAATTTGCTCTATCAGGCGTTTACAAAGTTATATCAATATATAGAGCAGACGCCGCCGTCTGTGAAAATTGAGATTGAACTGGGTGTACCCCTGGCGCGGGGTTTGGGGAGTTCGGCGACGGCGATTGTTGGCGGGTTGGTGGGTGCGAATCAATTGGCGGGTGGTATTCTGTCGCCATCGCAGGTGATGGAATTAGCGATCGCCATTGAAGGACATCCTGATAATGTAGTTCCCGCATTATTGGGAGGTTGTCGTCTAGCGGCTACTAGTGCAGCAGGTTGGGAAATTTGTGATGTTCCCTGGCATGAGAATATAGTTCCTGTACTGGCAATTCCTGATTTTGAGTTGTCAACATCAGAGGCGCGGCGGGTTTTACCAACTGAGTTTAGTCGCGCAGATGCGATTTTCAATACGGCGCATTTGGGTTTGTTGTTGCGCGGTTTGGAAACCGGTAAGGCAGAATGGTTAAGGGCGGCGTTGCAAGATAAATTGCATCAGCCCTATCGCCAAGCTTTGATTCCTGGTTACGATGCTGTGAATGCGGCGGCTGTGGCTGGTGGTGCTTATGGTGTGGTGATTAGTGGTGCGGGGCCGACTTTGTTAGCTTTAACAGATGAATACCACGCCCATGATGTGGAAAAAGCGATCGCCTCTGCTTGGAAAGAAGCCGGAATCACCGCCGTTGTGCGATCGCTTACTCTCGATCACCAAGGCGCCACCAGCTTTCATGAGGAATAAATTGGCATGATTGACCAAATTCAGTCAGAAATTACAGATTTACATGCTCAGATTCAAGCTCTCAATCAAGAACGCGCTACTCTGACTACTAATAATATAGTGGCTTGTGAACATGATTCACCAATGGCGATCGTTGAGGCGTATCGGCGTCAAGCTAGGGAAAATCCACAATTATCTGCTGAACTCCAGGGGATAGATGGGGCGATAACGGCGTTAGTCGCTCAATTACAACAAAAACAAGCTGATTTAGCACATTGGCAAGTTAAATCCCAACAGCTTTCTCTAGAACAGCAGTTAGAGGTGGCGAAAAAGGTAGCTCAGGTTCATGCTCAACGCATGAACCAACTCGCAGGCGAACTAGCAGCAGAAACCCGCTTGCTCAAGGCTTGCGCCGATCAACTCAGTCCCATGTATTGGCAGGTTTATTACAAGCCGTTTATCACTGGTTTCAAAAAGATATCAGTTCCCCACGTCCGCTCAGATGGGGAAGTTTGGACAATTGTTAACCGCATCGTTTAACAAACAGGGGTAAAATCCTCACCTGTTGGACATTCAACTTGCACATTTCGCAGGAGTACAACTCCTGTGGGGTGGGCAGCGTTCGAATGAGCGCTCACGCCGAAGTCTTGCCCGCCCTGATTATCTATAAATACTTATTTCCTTAATCAAATCATTATAAACCAAAACGGTGACAATAGTCGCCGTTGTTTCTTGACGTTACAAAAGTTTATATCTAGAATAGTCTTGCTGCACTAATTAGTGAGTATTTATTCCTAAAAATCCGGAAAAAAGTGCATTGAAGGAGTATTTATGACTATGTGCGGCGCAAAACTTAAGATTTGAGGAGCAAAGAAAGTTCACAAAAGTAAGAATTCCTTAATATAATGTAATTAAAAGCGAAAACAAAAATCGATTGTCAGAAGTGATGATTCCTATAGATTTCCCTTGGCTAACAGCCATAATCCTTTTACCCCTGGTGGCTTCCCTAGCCATCCCTCTGATTCCAGACAAAGAAGGCAAAACCGTCCGCTGGTATGGATTGGGAGTAGCGATCGCCGACTTTGGATTAATGATTTACGCCTTTTGGCAACACTACGACTTCCAAACCTCAACATTCCAATTTGTCGAGAACTACCCTTGGGTACCACAGTTAGGTTTGAATTGGTCTGTAGCAGTTGACGGTCTGTCGATGCCTTTAGTGTTACTCACAGGCTTAATTAATACCCTCGCAGTATTCGCGGCTTGGAAAGTTACCACCAAGCCGCGTTTATTTTATGGGCTAATGTTAGCCATGTACAGCGCCCAGTTAGGCGTATTTCTCGCCCAAGATTTGCTCTTGTTCTTCCTGATGTGGGAAATCGAGTTAGTACCTGTGTACTTGCTAATTTCCATCTGGGGTGGTCCAAAACGCCGTTATGCTGCTACCAAATTCATTATTTATACTGCCGCTGCTTCTATATTTATCCTGGTAGCTGGGTTTGCAATGGCATTCTCTGGAGATACTGTCACCTTCAACATGGCAGCTCTGGGAATGAAAGAATATCCCAAAGCTTTTGAACTGTTAGTTTACGCAGGTTTCTTAATTGCTTTCGGCGTCAAACTGCCAATTTTCCCCCTACACACTTGGTTACCTGATGCTCACGGTGAAGCATCTGCACCCGGTTCCATGATTTTGGCTGGTGTGTTGCTGAAAATGGGTGGTTATGCCTTAATCCGGTTCAACGTCGAAATGTTGCCCAATGCCCATGTCACCTTTGCCCCAGTCTTAGTGATTTTGGGTGTAGTTAACATTGTCTACGGTGCTTGCTGCGCCTTTGCTCAAACTAATCTCAAACGCCGCTTGGCTTACTCTTCTATTGCTCACATGGGCTTTGTGCTGATTGGGATTGCTTCCTTTACAGAAATCGGCATCAGCGGTGCGGTACTTCAGATGGTTTCCCACGGTTTGATTGCTGCTAGCTTGTTCTTCCTCTCTGGCGTCACTTACGAACGTACCCACACCTTGATGATGGACAAAATGGGTGGGATAGCTAAAGTAATGCCCAGAACCTTTGCTTTATTTACCATCGGTTCAATGGCTTCTCTCGCTTTACCAGGGATGAGTGGCTTCGCTGGTGAGTTGATGATTTTCCTCGGTATCTACTTCCAGTGATGTTTACAGTTCCAGCTTTAAAGTTGTAGTTCTGGTGCTATCAGCCGTCGGCGTCATTTTGACTCCAATTTACTTACTGTCCATGCTCCGCCAAGTATTCTACGGTAAGCAAAGCGAAGAATTACATCTAGATGCTGTAGTGTTGGATATCAAGCCCCGCGAATTGTTTATTACCGCTTGTTTGATTGTGCCGATCATCGGTATCGGTTTGTATCCCAAATTGACAACGCAGACTTATGATGTCAAGACAGTAGAACTAGCAGCCCATGCTCGTCAAGTTCTCCCAGTCGTCGCTCATCAACAACCATCAAGCTTGTATTCCAGTTTATTTACAGCCCCAAGATTGGCTAATTCTCAAGTTGAACGTTCCGTTAATATTTCTGAGTAAATTATCTTCCCATTAAGGGTGTTGCAAGTAAATTCTAAATAAGAGGGGAATTAGGGGTGGTTTTGCAACCACCCCTAATATTATTTTTAAACCTCGTCCATTTTGAAACCTGGAGTAGTGCGGGCATCTTGCCCGCTACTACAACCAGGGAGCAAGATGCTCCCACTACGCATGAAAAACTATGGTTCTCAAAATAGATGTGGTTTAAGTAGAGCAGCCAGCGTGAATAATTAAAAGCTCGTATTCAGGGCTAAAGCCCTTAAAACAAAATAATTTTACTGTAATTTATTTTGGCAATCCCTTACACCATTCTTCAAAATCACGTTCGTATGATTCTCCATTAGTTTTATAAGCCTTCATACCAGAAAAAAACAAACCTAATCCCCAACCCAATAGGGGAAAAATTGCCCAAAAATATGTAGGACTTGTCAACAGATTCAACACAATCAACAATCCATTTACACCCATAAAATAAACCAGGTGTGATTTAAATTCTCCAAGTTTTTTGGCATTAAATTTTTGCCGCTTTTTCACTTCTATTTCTTGGATTAACCATTCTTGTTCAGCAGCTTGCAGCGATGCTGATGAAACTCCTAATTCTGAGGCGATTTCTATAATCTGCTCCCGTGAAACTTCCCCCTGTTGCTGACGGGTAAAAGCTTTTTGGAGAATCTGTTGCATTTGTTCGGAATTGTAAGTCATATAAATACCTAAGAATGTCAAAAATAATTGGGACAATTAAGTTAATTTTGAAACTTTAGCTACAAAACCATTAAAAATATATTTACCTGTTGTTACTAACTGCCAAGACACATATTTTATATCTGAAAAAACAACCCATACAGTAATTGAAAATACAAATATAGATTTATTGGGTTCGTTTTTATTGTTTTATTTGTGAAATTAAATATTTTCAATTCTGTGTATTTACCAACAGAAAAAATAAATTCATTGAATATGACCTAAAAAATTAAAATATAGGGGTGGTTACGTAACCACCCCTAAAATTTTTATTCGGCTCGTAGTAGCGCTTTAGCGCTAAAGTTCTACTACAAACAAATTATGCTCTGCAGCTTATTCAAACTCGAGTGTGCCGTCAATATTGGCAATGTGTTCATCAAGATTGATGTATGATCCTAGAGATGATTGTTGATCTGCTTTTTCGCACTCAGCACGCAGTCTGTTTTTACCAGCTAAACCAACCTCGTTGCATGTCTGAGAAAATAGATGATCTCCCCATTCCAATGTGCCATCAATATTGCCGATATATTTATTTAAATCGATGGAAGTTTGAGAAGGAGTATATCCATCAGCTTTTTCACAAGTCGCTGTTAATCTTGAACCATTGACACTAATGTTCCTACAGGTTTGAGAAAATCCACCAGTCGCCCAAGCGTTACCGGTGAGTAAATTAAAGGTCAAAAAGATAGCACAGAAAAAAGTCACAAAAATTTTCAGCATTAGTTGTTTCTCCTAAACTCGATAACTTGTTAACTCAGGTATTGCACCAGTTGCCAAGGGTACAAAATCTGATAGCACCTAACTGAGAAAGACTATATGCTGTTGTATTTTTTATTACAAATGATCAAGATCACAATTAAATGTGATTTTTATTACAGGCAGTAAATAGATTGATGTTAGCGCTGTGCCTGCATTACCGGATCTAGAATTGAATAATCAGCAAACCTTTGGCTAAATTCCCTAAACAGTAATTATGACTACCAACTTACCTATAGCCATAGAAATTCTACCAATGGTCTTGCAATTGCAACCTGCGATCGCTATGACTGAAGACCAGTTTTATGAATTTTGTCAACTTAACCGCGATTTTCGCATTGAACGCAACACTACTGGAGAATTAGTCATCATGTCCCCCACTGGTGCAGAAACTGATCAACGTAATTTTGACATCATTGTGCAGTTAGGTATTTGGACAAAGCAAGATGGTACAGGTGTGGGGTTCGGTTCTAGTGGTGGGTTTACTTTACCTAATGGTGCTGTGCGTTCCCCTGATGCTGCATGGATAAAACGCACTCGCTGGGAGGCGATACCAGCAGAACAGCGAAAAAAATTTGCACCCATTTGTCCTGAGTTTGTCATCGAATTGCGTTCTGAGACTGATAATTTGCGAATTTTGCAAGACAAAATGCAAGAGTATATAGATAATGGCACCGAACTTGGTTGGTTACTTGATAGAAAACAACGCCGAGTTTTTATTTATCGTCCTAATATTGCGGTTGAGGTATTAGATAATCCTCGGACGGTTTCTGGTGAACCATTGCTACCAGGGTTTATTTTGGATTTAAGTCAAGTTTGGTAGAAAAAAAATAAAACTGCGATTGGCTTGTCAAAACAGCCTTTTATAATTTACTTAGTTCCCCGTAGCACGGCTTCTGTAGAAATTTTAACAATTCGTTTTTGTCAGATTGAATCGCAGCAGACTAACAGATGACTCCAGAACATGATAAGTTAATAGCAACCTAATGAAGCAGCAAAAAATCGGCACTGAGAAAACAATCCCAGTCCCGATAAAAAAGCGGGTTAACCACTCTTAACTTGGTTAACCCGTGCAGCTTTGGGAACGCGCAGAGAAATTGTTATTGCAATACCAACTTCACATTGGCGTTTTGTAGACCGCGCTGTTTAACTTCAGCCAAGGTCTTGTTAACGGCATACTTTTGGTTAATGGAGTTGATCAACTCAGTTTGGTTGTGCTTCTTAGCTACACCCCACAGGTCAGCGATTAGGTCAAAAGAACCATCGCTGTTGCGAGACCAACCGAGGTCATATTCGCCTTCCAATACTGCAACGATGTCAGAACGTACACGCTGACCGTTATAACCACGAACATCAGCTTCAGTTTTCACGCTGATACCGAAGTCGCGCAAGGAAGCCTTGAGGATTTCGGCATCGGTGATCTTGGTGCGTAGAGTGCTGAAATGAGACATTTGGGTTTCCTCCAAAAGAGAAGATTGAGAACAACGACAACGGTTTGTTTTCGGGGAAGCCGCGCTTAAATCGAGAGCGGCCGGTTTGTCTATAACTGCTAGCTTTGAGTGCTAGCCTTTACCCCTGGGGTGAGCAGGGGAAAGCTTTTAAAACTCCATTCGCTGATATTCAGCAACGGAGGATGCTGCGGGGCGTGCGCGCTGTCTGGCCCAGTCTCTCAAAGCTGTGACCTGTTCTTGCATCGTTCGAGACAGCGGCAAAGTTGCCTTCAGCGCAGCAATAATATCTAGTTGGGTGAACTCTCGATCTTGGGCAAAAGCTTCATACATTGCCGCAACGATCGCTTGTTCAATTTCTGCCCCAGAGAAGCCATCCGACATCTTGGCTAATTGCTCAAGGTCGAATCTAGCGATGTCTTCACGGCGTTTCTGTAAGTGGATAGTGTAAATATCCTGCCGTTCTTCCGGTGTGGGCAGATCCACAAAGAAAATTTCATCAAAGCGTCCTTTCCGCAAGAACTCCCCTGGTAAGCGTTCTACTCGGTTGGCTGTTGCCATCACGAACACTGGGGATTTTTTCTCTTGCATCCAAGTCAGGAATGAGCCGAATATCCTGACTGGATGTACCGCCGTCTGAATCACCAGAACCAGCACTACCAGCAAAGGATTTATCTAATTCGTCGATAAACAGAATCGTTGGGGATATTGATTCTGCCGTCTTGAGCGCATTACGCAGATTTGCCTCACTTCGACCCACCATTGAGCCGTCGTAGACTCGCCCCATATCTAAGCGTAATATTGGTAAACCCCACAACCGCGATGTAGTTTTGGCAATCAACGACTTACCACAACCGGGAACTCCTAAAATCAACATTCCTTTTGGTTGAGGTAAACCATACTCTCTGGCTCTTTCAGTGAAAGCGTTAGAGCGTTGTTTGAGCCATTTTTTTAGCTCCTCTAAGCCACCTACCGCGTCAATGGTTTCATCTTCTTCGATATATTCTAGTATACCATTGCGCCGAATCAGTTGCTTTTTCTCGGATAAAACTATATCTACTTCATCTTCCGTCAAACGCCCTGTTGTTACCTGTGCCTTCCGATATACTTTTTCAGCTTCATCTTTAGTTAAACCTAAAGCTGCTCGCAAAAGCTTTTCTCTGGCTTCGGTTGTCAGGCGTCGCCCACGATTTTGGTCTAAATGGTGAGTCAAAACCTTATTCAACTCAGCCATATCGGGCAATGTAAAGTCCAGAACAACAACTTCTTTTTCCAGTTCGATAGGTACTTGCTGCACAGGTGACATCAAAATGATGTTTTTCTGCATACCTTTGAAGCTGGCGATCGCATCACGTAACGATCTTGTTGTCGCCGGAGCATCAATAAAAGGATGTAAATCTTTAAGAATAAATATACCGGGTTCTTTCTGTCGGATGATCCACTCAATCGCCGCTTCTGGAGAAACAGTATTGTGTGTGGGAACATTCCGTGGTTGACCATACTCCACGATGCCGTGTGTTACTGTCCAAACAAATAATCGACGTTGCGGCTTTAATAATTGGGCAATGGTGGAGATTGCTTGCTCTGCCCGCTCTTCCTCGGAGGTCACAAGGTAGATTAAAGGGTATTGAGCTTGAATTAAAATATTGAGCTCTTCTTTCATACATCGACCTACTTGAGACCTTAGTACAGTACAGACATCGTTTTTTTGGTAACGACAAACGAATGAATCACAAATTACTCATTCATCATTCTTATCTAGCAAGGAACTAACTCTTCCTCACCCTTGGGATGGCTTTCATCTTCTGCCAACTCGTTAATTGAAAGATGATCATGACCAATTACTCCCGGTTGATGACCTAAAGTAACCAATTCCCCATCACGCAACACCAGCGAACTTTCACAACTTGGACATGAATATACTCGATGAGTTCTTCCATAAGCAGAAGCTTCTACTTCATCCACCAATTCTGAATTAGCCAAATAAAAAAACAACGCACGCTCCGCTAGATCTGACATTGGTTCCGAATCAACAGCTGATCGAATTTTCAGTCTTTTGTGTAGTTCTGGCGATAAATACAAAGTAACCTTTTGCTTAGTTTGCGTTTGCATATAACTCTTCGATGGCCTTACCCGGGTATGTATATAACTTATCTGGTCTTTTATTAGTTGTCAAGACGGTAAAGCGTTTTGATGGCAATATTGTTACATTCCTTAACATTTGGCATTGATTATGTATTCTTCCCATCCCCCCATCCTCCCAAATTCATTACTTATCTCTATTTGCACTCAGTATTAGACATAATGAAACCTAGCTATATTTTTCCCAGAGACCATATCCTATGCCCCATAGAATCATGTTTACGGGTGCAGTTAAAACCTGTAGTTTCAGACAAAAAATTTATACCAACTCATATTCCATAGGCAGAGCGATCGCGCTGATGATGATGATGTGGGGCTGTACGGCGCCTGGTTTTAACGCCAAAGATCTCAGTTGGAAGACTTATAAAAATTCCCGTTACGGCTTTGAGTTGATCTATCCCAGTAATTGGACTGCATTACCAGCCCCAGAAAATGATGATGGTATCGCCTTTGTGTCACCGCAAAACAATACTGTGGAGATTCGATCATGGGCTGGTAATCGCCTATCAGAGTCAAACAGCAAAGATCCGGAGGCAAAAACTACTATTAATCCCAACTTTCAGACAGCCCAAGGTGTATCTGGAGTCTTGGTTGTGGAAGTTGGTCAACAAGTAAGTTCAATGACACTAACTCTGACTCATAGTCAAATAAAATATTATTTGCAAGCACGAAGCCAAAGCCAAGAATTTCAAGATTACTACCGTTTGTTTGACTATATAGCCCTGCAGTACCGGATTCCCAAGTAGGGGATGGGGAAAGAGGGAGAATGACAAATTACGAATTTCTCAGTATGGTATCAAGAGTGGGAAACCAGAACAAGTTGTGAATTTTGAGTCGGAAGTTTTAAACTCATAATTCATAATTCATCACTCTTGCTATGAAACTGGTGACAGAATCGTATTTAACTCAGATTAGTCGCTTGCCTAAAACTGGTTGCCACATCGTTGCACAGTATGATAACGAGTCTATTGTAGTTTACCAAGCTTATTGTGTGACATCTCCTACACTGAACCGAGACGGTTACAGTGTAGGCTTCCAACAGCCCGATGAAGGGTATGAAGGATTTCCTTCGTGGTACTATCGTCCATAGTTCCAACTATGTCTAGTTTCCCACTACGGCGTTTTATACTGGGGAAAATGCCCAACCCCAGTCTTTTCAAGTTGACAGCGGCGTTAATATCGCGGTCAACCATCAAAGTATTTTGCTCATCCCAATATTCTCTGATACTGCAATCCGTAAAAATAATTTCATTGCGGTAACTGAGAATCATTGAAGTATATTGTGGCTTCTGTGAAATTGCTACAGCACCAGCTTTTTCGGCTATGCACTCCAGAATTTCAAAGAATTGTCCAAAAGCACCATCAGCCCACGACTTATTCAGTCCTGACTTAGCGGACTGTCTATTGGGAAGATAGCTTCCATTCTCATCCTGTTTGGTTTTATTGCGTCGGGTTAGCCCTTTAAGGTTCAAATCCTCGTAGAAGAAAAACTTCTTTCCAGTTCTGACAAGCTTGTGAGCAGTTTTGTACTGGAAATCTTTGCGACTTCTGGCAATTTTTTGATGCTGTTTAGCTTCCCGTTTTGCCAACTTACGCCGAGATTTAGATCCCCGCTTACGTCTATTTCGTTTAACAGAAATACGATCTAGCTTGTCTTGATTCTTGCGTAATGGCTTTAAAGATGGGAGCTTTTCACCAACTGATGTTGCAAGATAATCATCGCCTTGCAACACAGCATCAATCCCCATTGAGTTGTCCCAATTGGGGATAAGCTTGATCGTTTGATTTGGGATGGTTACATCTGACAATACCATCTGCATGTACCAGCCATCAGCCTTTTTTGTAACGCTAACTTGCTTTAGTGTAAATCCGTCAGGTATCGGTCGGTGCATCCGAACCTTAAACATCCCCAATTTGGGCAAACGAATATACAACCAGTTTTTACGAATTAGCTTTATCCATTCATTATTAGCCGTTGCAAACGTCATGGTTTTGAAACTCACCTCAGTTTTGAAGCGTGGTTTCCCAGAACGTTTACCGCTAGAATCCCCAATCACAAAACGCTCGAAAGCTTTATCAACACGAGAACAAACATCCTGTAGAACAGTTGAATCTACACTTTTAAAATCAAGTAATTCACCAGACCATTGCACTATGCTCAAGTCTTTTTTGATGGCTGGTAGCTGGAGCTTCTGACTGTAATAGTTAGGTCGGTCTAGTAACTCAGGGAGTCTGGTTACAAAAATTGGACAACTATTTACAGCATGACGGTTATTTTCCCACCAGGAGAAGCGTTCACCCAATTGGCTGTTATACCAGTACCGACAAATTCTCAACCATTCGTTAAGAATTAGTTTCTGACTTGATTTCGGCTCTAGTCGGTACTGGTAGGTTACTTTCATCCTATTAGCTAAATGGGTGTTATGATTTAAGCATACACTAATCATACCATAATATTCTTTCAAGAATAATGAAAAATGATTTTGTATCCAAAGGTCGGTCAGTGAGTGATTTAAAAGCTCACTTAGTTTTGACGACAAAGTATAGACGCAAAGCCTTTACTCTAGAAATGTTAAAACGACTGGAGGATATCTTGGTTGACTTGCTCGAAAAATGGGATTGCAAGCTAGTAGAATTCAACGGAGAAGAGGATCATGTCCACCTACTATTTCAGTACCACCCAGATTTGCAGCTTAGTAAACTTGTAAACAACATTAAATCTGTTACCTCCCGCAGGTTACGCCAAGAATATGCCGAGCATCTAGAAAAGTTTTTCTGGAAAGATGTATTTTGGAACGGATCTTATTTTGTAGCTAGCTGCGGCGGAGTGACAATCTCAAAGCTCAAAGAATATATTGAGAATCAAAATAGCCCAGAATGAATATGGGTCATGGCTCGACATAGCAATTAATTGTTTTGGCTACGCCAAAAAGCATTAATTACTATCTCTCTCCACTCCCGCGCATTCATCTCACACCCCTAAGAGTGGGTGTGAGGCTTCTGCTGATC
>CAVYXS010000254.1:0-10177 GCA_963772205.1 uncultured cyanobacterium | reverse complement strand
AAACATTCTTGCTGCAAAATGATAATCGTTATTTTTAGCAGCTAGAGAAAGTATTGGTGATAAAGTAAAGGCAATATCCCATTCTTTATTTATAATTCTTTTTCTGACTTCTTCATAAGAAATTGATTCATCACCATCAAGGACTATTTGAACTTTATTACCAAACTGAGAACGCAAGTAAGTAGTTAATTCTTGATAGTAACTGGGCTTACTCAAAATTCCTATAGTTAAAGAACTTGTTTGTAACTTTGGCTTAGTGTGTGTTGGCTGATCAGGAACAAGATATTTAAAAGAAGTATAAGCTACTGCACTTATACATGAGAGGCTGAAAACAGATGCTATGACAAGTTTTGCTATTCTGTTATCTTTTGATTTTGGTTTAGACATAAAATAATAAAGTTTGAGGTATGTTAACAATGGATTAGGCTGTAATTAACTGTGCAATTTGCTGATAATTCATCCGGCTTGAGTTTCGAGACTGAGCGCTGCTGTCAAGTTCTATAATCGTTGACAGCAAGTTATTTAGAGTAGTGACTCGATAAAAACTACCTATATTAGACTCAATACTAGGTGTAATTATTGCTTCAGATGGAAATACAACAATGCCATATATAGTTGTTCGATGCCGATTTCTTCTAGTACGAGCCAAAATAGCATTTGTGTAAGTGTTAACCTGTTGATAAGGATTTATACCCCAACAAGCCTTAACCCAGATATTATTAGTTTCTGTCCTACAAATCCAGTTTGTATTGCGTGGATGCCAACTGGCTCAATTATGCCTTTATAATCTTTAGCTTCCAAAACAAAAATATTGTTATTAGTAATTATTAATAAATCAATAAATTTACTTCTATCTCCTCCAGTTCCTGCATCAAATAAGGTATATATTTTTTTGTTATCTAAGCCATCTTCTAGCTGAGATAAAATGATTTTTTCAAAATCATTGAGTGGGCGATTACCCGTTTCTTCCTTAAGTAATTCCATCTCTTGAGCAAGAATTTTTAACTGTTGAGATGCCTTTTCAGCTTTTTCACGAGATTCTTGTTCCTGCCGCTCTCTTTCTATAAGTGTTCGTTGCAAAATATCAAGCTGCCTATTTAGCTGGATTTGAATATCTTGCTGAGAAGCTAACTGGTTTTCTAGACTGGTTATTGTATTGATAAATGTATATTCACTGCTGCGAAGTTGCTCTAGCTCTGACTCAGCTAATGACTTAGCAGTTTTAATTTCTTCTATTTGACTCTGAAGTTGTTGGAACAATGCTCCATGTTGTCTAGCATCTGCAAGCTGATTTTGATAAACCTGTAGTTGACGGTTTAATTGAGTAATTTGAGATTCCTGTTGTTGCTGCTTTTGTCGGGCACATTTAGCCTCTATCCTGGCATTGTCTAATTCAGTCTGCGTAGTATGCAAAGTTGTCGCAGCAGGCACTAATATCATTGTGTTTTTTAGTTGCCCAATCTCCTGCTGTAGTTGTTGATTATAAGTTCGTAATTCTTCAGCTTTATTTGTTGAATTTGTACGCTCTTGTTTCCATTGATTTTGTAAAATTTTAATCTGATTTATCCGTTCCCTTAACTGTAGTAATAAGGTTTCTTTTTGTTGAATCAGCGTATTTTCTCTTTCTTCTGCTTCTACTTTTTGAACTCGTTTCTTTTCAAGAAGATACTCCCAAAGAATCCAAAAAGCCAAACCACCCGTTAAACACGCCATCATGGTCATTGTATATGTTTCAATACGACTGCTTGCAGCAATAGGATTACTGAGCCACTTGAAAAAATCATCCTCAAAAGTAGGTCTTACACCTCTGACGTAGTACACCCTACCGATAACTCGACCTCGATTTGTTAAGTTTGTGGCAGTACGCTCAACAGCGCGAGAGTCACTATAACTCCATTGGGAATATAAAGGAGGAGGGTCAAGTAGCAAATCGTAAGGATGATTTTTTAGTTCTTGTGGATTAAGTGCTGCTTTCCAAGAGCTACCGCTAGAACCTTTTCCTGATGAAGCAATAACTTTCTCTCCGTTAGGATCTGTCACAATCAATCCAAATAGGCTGTAGTTGCTATCTAATGTACGTTGTAGTTCTTCAGATTGATTTTGAATTATGGCGTAAGAGAGTTTTGTTGGTAGAGTGTGAGACAATATATTAAAATCAACAGTTTGGACGCGAAATATTGTTTTGTCCCAATAGTTGTTGTAGCGGTCAAAAATTGTAAATGCTCCAATACCAAAGGTAACTATTCCAGTTAAAGACAATCTAGCTAGTCTTTCTGCAACCCTCTTTGCCTTTGATGAAGGTATTATCTTATTCTCTGGATTTTGTAATTTCTTGGTCATATAACATCTTTTTTGAATACACCCTTTAAATAAACTGCCTGGCTAACCTTTCAATTCATGTACACGTTGCCACTCCTGTTGTGTAATTTTGTAATTCGTCAGCCAAACGCTACGAATTACAATCAAATTTTTCAACACAGGGTCTTGTTTTAAGTATTCCCTAAGCAGTGGCTTTTCTAACAGCTTGCTGGTAAAGCGAATTTTGGCACAGGGTTTAACACCAAGACGACTGGTATCTATCCAGTAGCCAATGTCAGGGGGGTTAGTGATGATTTTGGGTGGTTCGATAATCTCTGCTATGGCATATATCCCCGCCTGCTCCCCAGCTTTCCAAATCAGCACCCCATCACCAGGAGCCATGTCCTTTGCATAGCGTGTTGCAAGCCAGGGCATCTGCTCAAAGTCGCGGATGCCTTCAATGATGCGGTAATATTTGGGGTTGCCTTGAAAAAGCCAGTATGATCAATTGTTTGGTAAATTTTCTCGCTTGATTTGGTGGGGAGCGATCGCTCTCTTGTTAGTGTCAAAAAGATTGAACCAGAAAACTACAAATAGCTAATATCCTATTGGTAAAAACTTAGAAGTATTAGTAATTAAATCTTTTCCTATCCTTGCGCCAACACCTTCTGGTATCCCATTAATTAGAAAGCAGGATAATTGTAGGGTATAGGTTTCGTTTTGTATTTCTATTAAAGGCATATCTACATACTGTTGATATATTTTATATAGATGACTATATTCAGTAGATGGGTTATTTATTACTTCTCCTGTTTGTTTAAATATTTCCACTTCTTTACCTTCCCGTCCCCATGTTGGTTTTGCTACAAAAGGATAGCTAATTTGAGATTGTTCCATAAATGTAGGAAGAAAGTGACTGTATCCAATTCCACTAGATTTGAGAACATCATCTAATTCTAGTTCCGTAATCAAAGCCATTAAAGCTTTATTTTGAATAATAAAAGAACTTAGAGGATTAATTAAAGCTACTTTTTTAGCATAAATAAGTGGTTCTAGATAATCCCAAAGACTCACACCTAAATTAGGGTCTTTGTCTTCTACCATCCATTCTGTAGGATATAACCGATAAATAATATCAACTGTTCTATCCAGTTGGTCATAAACTTTCTCTTCATCCATCGTAATACTTTCTATGGGACAATAAGCAGAGTTATACTGACACAAAGACCGCAAGTATTCTACTGTACCAACATCTTCATTAGCTTGGGACAATGCAGAAAAAACAATGTGACATTCTTGAGGTGGTTTACCAAGGTAATTTGCTGCTACTTCAATATATTTATTCAATTCTTTTTTTAGTACAAGCTCACTTTTAAGGTTGGGGTCAATTTTCCCAAAATGATTAGCAGTAATACCATTCATTTTGAATGTTTCTACAATAAATGTAGCAACTTCTGCATTACATTCTAGTAGGTAAATCTCTTCATTATTTACAGCAAAATCACATCTAGCAATAAAAGGAGGCTGCGTACTTGTTTTAATCAGCCGCAATGTTTCAGCAGGATAATCGAAATCTAATAGTGTTTCAATATCTAAATCTTTCATGACATCGGCTGCTTGCGCTAGGATTGGCCATACATTTGCAGCAGCCTGCTTAACTTTTTCTATTATTTGTGGAGAAACTGTCAGCACATCATAGCAAGCATAATCATCAGCATCATACCAACTGAAGATGTCTTTATATTGCTCATAAAATTCTTTTCTAGTAAGATTCATGAATGAGCGCCTCCAGAACGAAAACTACCAAAGCCACTTACTCTAGTTCCAGGACTACTACGATAGTATCCACTAACACGAGTTCCGTCGCTACGGATGTAAGGGTGAACATAAACTGAACCACTACCGAATCCGTTATATCTGCCTACACTACTACTTGAGGTGTAGTTTGGATTGTAATCAGAAGTTTCACTCTCACCATTAGAATCATTAGATGATGCTAATTCAGAGCGTTCTGAAGTAGATGTTTCATTGTTACTATCTTGAGATGTGAGGCTAGTTGGTGCAGTAATATCTAACGCAATACTATCTGTACATGAACTTTCAAAGCTTAAATTATCAGTTTTGCATTTTTCAATTTTGTCTATCGCATCACTGACACTACGGTAATTTTTACGATATTCAGTAAGTTGGGGTTCAATTTTTGTAGAGGCAATGGTTCCAGAAGGTAGATTTGTTAATAAATTAATTGCTGATTGCCATTGTAATTTAGCATTAAGTAAATCTGGTAGGGTGTAGGGAGAGTTAGCAGTTAATTTAGCAGCTTTTTGTGCTGCTTCAACGGCTGCATTTAAATCTTGAAAAGCCTTCTCTTGATCTGCAATAACTTGAGAAACATCAGCATAATTACGCTTACAAGCTACTAAACCTTTTTGAGCAGCACCTGAAACCAAAGTATTGGCTGGAATATTGTTTAATAAATTAATAGCCTGTTCCCATTTATTTTTTGCATCTTGCCAGGATTCTGGATTATAAGATTGATTTTGAACAAGCGCTGCTGCTTCTTTGTCTAATTTCAGAGCAACTTCTAAATTAGCTGAGGCTGGCTCTTCTATTTTTAATTTTGATTCTACTGCTATTAATGTAGAACGTAATTCAGTTAATTTTTTTTGTGCTTGCTGATAAGAAAATCCAGGTAAATTAGGGACTTTTTCTAATGTAGCAATTGTTTTTTGAATTTTATTCTGATTAATCTTCAGTGAGTTTAAATCTAAGTTTTTAATATTGTTTGTTTCAGTAGCCAACTGTTCTGCTTGAGCTAAAGCTTGTTGTTGTACTGAAGATTCCTGTGTAATATTTCCTAGTTTAGTTATACCTATCCAAGCCAAAAAAGAGGCAATTCCAATAAATATCCAAGTTTTTATTTGCTTGTTCATTTGTTATAGTATTTTGCTACCTTTTCTAAGCCAGTCTTAGTAGCCCAGAGCAGGCATCGCTTAGGGTTTCCTTGCTTGAACAGAAAGCAATCGCTTTTCTAGTGATTAGACAAATCATGATCTATCGTAGTTTGAATGACTTTACGCCAAACCGAGCTTCATCAGCCCAACATTTCAACCCATCAATGTAGCAAATATGACTACAGACAGCGCTGTCACATCGGTCTAAGTACTCTTCATCAAAGTCATTGATATCTAATGACAAGACAAATCTGCGATGGCTTACTTAAGTGCCATCACCCTATTTCACATTTCACAATTGCCCATACCAAAATTGAGCCAGCGCAGAACTAATTTAGCGAATACTTACCCAACAAAGTTTGCCCTTGTTCACCCATTCCTTCCAACATCGCCTCAATCTTTTGCATAGCCAGCGGCGACGGCTCGACGTGTCCATTTTCCCAGCGGTTAATGCTGGGATAACTGACACCCAAAGACGCTGCAAACTGTGCTTGCGTTAGATTAGTGGTAATTCGGAGTTCACGGAGGAACTTGCCAAATTCTGGCTGTTTGGGCACCAAGGTTTTCTTGATGTTCATTGATTATATCTAAGCTAGACACTTGTTTACCTGTGCCTTAAGCTATACATCATATGATACATACTACTTGAATCAGATGGCAAGTGTTTAGGCTACATTTCCATATAAATCTGAGTTTTGACGGCTTTTAACACACTAAACAGATTTCATCAACAGAAAAATATTGTATAAAAAATAATCTGATGCTAAGGAATTAAGTAGCACATGTAATATTCTTCTCTAAGTTGTATACTGGTTACTTTTATTACTTACATTTACCAAATATAATGCAATCGCGTGTCCACGCGAACCAAAAGTAAAAACCCCAGGCCTATGCTGAGGTTCTCTTGCAATTAGTACAAAATTACCATAAAAGGGGATGCATAACAAGCAATCTTCTAGGTGATGCCATCGCCCAGGACGCCCCGCCGTCCCCTACAATAGCACCATGAACCAGTTCAAAATCCAATCACTTTCCGTAATCAGAGGCTGTACTGTGTTGGTGTTTTATACCAGTGGTAAATGCTGGCAATTTCGCGTGATTAGCGCGGATGGGTCAGTGTATGGCTCAGAGAAAATTTTCTATACATCAGAAGCTGCTAGAGTTGCTGGGATTAGTTGGGTTGGTGGGGGGAAGCGTGATTAATATGGTATTCCCCCAAAAGTGAAAGCGCCTCTCCTGGTTCTGGGGGAAATTAGGTCAAACAAAAAACCTCACAACTCTCGAATATGCGCCGCAATCGCCCGTAGCATCATCGCCATCTGATGTTTATTGGCAATATGCATGTGACTCGGATTATGGATTAAGCAACTGGCACATACTACAGACAAACCAATACTCAGTAAAATATTTGGCACCTATACATTCGTAAAAGGCATCTATGAACGACCTCATCCTACCAGAATGTTACCAATTGTCATGCAATTTTTTCGGTAACTCAATATACAAGATAAATAAGAGTAGGTTCAAGAAACAACAAGCTTACCCAGCCTTGGCTAAATCAGATGTATTATCTGCTACAACCCAAGCTGCTAGTGCGGTAAAAATTTCGGCTTTTTCTTGGGGGGATGACTCAAGAACAAGTAATCGCAAACTAGCTTTGGGCTTAATGCCCAATACGCGAGAAACGTACCATTCTTTGGCTTCATCGGGGACAACCGCAAAAACATCAAGAAACTTAGCCATACCCAAATCAGCTTTACCACGTCGAAAATTGGAAAGCATAACCTCAGAAATCCCCGCAGCCTCAGCTAGTTCTTTTGCTGAAATATTGAAGTGCTTCATCATCTCATCAAACAGCTTTTGGTGCGCTCTATTTTTCTGTGTAACAAATTCTTGCATTTTTCGCTGTTGTTAAAATTAAACGACACTTTAATGATTAAAATAACCTTTATTAAATCAATAGCGCAAGGATACTAAATGAATCTTTAATATCCATATTAACCGTTATTTGTCAACAGCGAATGCGGATTTAACGTGCTTGATGGAAAAGAACAGGCCCCAAATCTTGCAGGACGTGGGGCAATTAATAACTATAGGTGCATTATGACGCAAAACAGTACCAAAATTCAAGGGAATTTTTACCCTGTAACGCCTGAAGTTTCCAAAAAACTACGACAAGGTAAGTTAACCGCCGCTGAGTGGACAATTTGGAGCTATTTAATCGAAGTTGATCCTTGGGGTGATGTCTACAAAGATATTGACACACTTACAGTAATGACAGAATGTGATGTAAGTAAAGCTACATATTACAAATCGATCGCTAAGTTAGACAAAGCTTGGTTTATTGCCTGATTGGTTTGAAGTAGAAACTTATGAAAATCCTGAATTTCAAGTAGTTCAAAGACTTCAGGCTAAATTAGGTGGTCAAACCGAAGTTGTCACAGCCGTTGGCAGAATTGACCTTTTAACTGAAACAGAAATTATTGAAGTTAAACAAGTTTCTGATTGTCAAGCTGCATTAGGTCAAATTCTTACATACTCAGCATTTTTTCCAGAACACACTAAACGGATTCACCTTTTTGGTGACTGTACACCTGAGAAAAAACAGGTTATTAGCTCAACTCTTCTGAGTTTTGATGTTATTGCAACTTTTGAAGAGGGTAAAGATGAGTAACGAAAGTTTTTATCCATTAACTTCCAAATCCTTGGAAAAGTTGTATCAAGCTAATTTGACTGCTGCTGAATGGAGGCTTTGGACTTACTTAGTTGTAACTGATCCTTGGGGAGATAATTACAAAGATTTACCAGACACTTTAACCATCATGGAAAAAGTAGGAATCAAAAAAAGTACCTTTTACGCTGCGATCGCTAAGTTTCAAAAGTTCGAGCTATTCGATTTTCAAGACAAAGGCTTTGCATTTCGCAATTTACAAGGAGTTCCAAAAGTTCGGAATACTGTCCAAGATTCTGGAAGTTTTTCCGAGATCTCGGAAAGCGTTCCGAAATCTCGGAACGCTTTCCGAAAAAACGGAACACTTTCCAAAAATCTGGAAAATCAACCCCCAGAACCCTCGCCCAGCAAGACTTCTGAAGTCCCTCAGACTATTCAGACTTATTCAGACTTTATAAAGACTCTCTCAGAAGAGGAGCGAGCGAATTTTTTAAATTTTTGTGAGTCAAAGACAAAAAACCTTAGCGAGGAAGTAAATGACATTGAGGCATGGTTAGCACACACCAACAAAGCTGGTAAAAACAGGTGGGAGGTTTATTACGAAAAATATCTGGCTGCAAAACAAACACAGGCGAAAAAAACTGAAAATAAAAGTGCGCTAGACGAATTTCGCCGAGAACTCGAAGAAATTGAGCGACAGGCTCAAAAAGCTTGGGAGGAGGCGCAAAACCAAAATTGTACTGATTGTGGAGGTGAGACGTGATTGATTACCACCCCAAAACATTGAGGCAGAAGAGGCCATCTTGAGCGAGATATTGCTCGATCCCAGAGGCTTTATCTGGATGCCCACAAAGATTAGCCAATTCTTTCAGACTTTCTAAAATCGGCTAATGCCTTAAAAATTGTTTCCGGGTCAAATCCTGAAGCATTGCTGATATTAATTGCTACATCAGAATTCAGAGATACAAATGAGCCAGTTACTACTGTTAAGCCCGACTCTGAAAGCCCCAGAATCTTTGCCCTTGACTCTGGTGACAGCTTCCGCAGCTGCTCTGCTAGCAAAGTTTCTTTTTCTGAAAGAGGCAAACCATTTAGCAATTGCCGCACATCATCTACAGACACTAAATCTAACCCTGAAAGCAACAGCTAAGGATTATACTGCAATTGGATTCTCAACATCCTCAGTATGGATGCGTCCAAGCCGCAATCTTTTCCATTTACGCCCAATAGCCATCATTGCTGCTTCCATCTCGTCATCATTGGCGATTTCGATCATCTGTGTTAGTAAGCACTTGCCTTTGGCATCTTCCGTAGCCAAAACATCAACTACTATACCTAGAGTTTTTTGGGCTACTTGCCTTTGTAAATCAGGAAGCACACTCAAGATTTTGAAATAGTTACCAGCTTTTAGGTCAGTTTTTTGATCAAGAAACTTGCTCAAGGTACTTTCATGTATACCCGCCTTGACAGAAATCTCTCTTGCTGTTAATCCACTTTCCCTAATTGCTGTAATTAATATTTCTTGATGTCTATCCATATGGCTACTACTTGCTTTTTTTCAAGTTCTTGAATATTATCAAACATACCGATAAAATACAATCTAGCAAAGGAATGCACTAGCTATATGGCTCTGGTGTGACAATTTTGTGAAATTTTCGACACACATGTTTAGCGCAAAAAAGCAACCTCACCTGCTGATGCAGGTAAGGACAAAAACTTGTTTTACTCACATTATGACAGACACAAAGATTCAGGGAAAGTTTTACCCACTGCAAAATCAGGAATGGGTTCAGGGTGTGCAAGGAATTGACTAAATCACAGATGAGCATCCTTTATTACTTGCGATCGCTTGATCCTTATAGCAATGGAATTAAGGTAAAAGTCTCGAAAATAGCCTCAGAATTAGACATATCCAGAAAAGCTGTCTACGCTGCAATTACTGTACTTGAGGAAAAGAAATACATCTGTTTAGAGGAGATCGAATATTCAATAAAAGTGTCATCTGGTGGGTGCTTATGTGACACTTTATTGAATGGCACAAGTGTGTTACCTCCAGGTAACAAGATTCACCAAGAGGTAACAACATTCACCCCAGGGTTACAAGATTCACCTGGAGGTAACAACATTCACCTGGAGGTAACAACATTCACCCCAGGGTTACAAGTTAAGTCTGAACCCCAAGTGCAGCAAGACTCCCAGAACTCTAAGATTAATAAGACTTATTCAGACTTTATAAAGACTCTCTCAGAAGAGG
>CAVYXS010000253.1:0-24298 GCA_963772205.1 uncultured cyanobacterium | reverse complement strand
GCATGAGGGCACAGCGGCTTTACCGGGGGGCCACCGCCGTCGCCACGGGACTGATGATGGCGGTGCTGAGCGCGTGCAGTTCGGGTCCGCAGCCGGGGACGACGGCGAGCGCCTTCCTCGTCGACTGGGCCAACCACGACTGGGCCGGGATGCGGGCGCTGGTCGACAGCGACCCGCCCGCCGACTTCACGGCGGCAACGGGAAGGCACTTGTGGCTGTTCTGGTGGAAAATTGAGTGAAAGTCAGCGGATTCACCAAACAGCTAAGACAAAACTTATTGTCTGACGAAGAATTTGGAGTGGATGAAACCAGTCCAAGAGAGGCTCGTCCAGCCTCAAACGGCGTCCATCAAGCCTGTTTTGTAGAATCCGAACTAAAGGCCAGCAAGTAGATTAAGGAGAACCAGTTACTGTGTCTGTAGGTATTCTCGGCACCAAGCTGGGCATGACCCAAGTATTTGACGAAGCAGGAGTAGCAATTCCTGTTACCGTTATTCAAGCCGGACCATGCACTGTTACCCAAATTAAAACGAAACAGACCGACGGTTACGCCGCCATTCAAGTTGGTTTTGGCGCAGTCAAACCCAAGGCACTAAACAGACCGCTGCTGGGTCATTTGGCAAAATCTTCGGCTCCAGCATTGCGCCACTTGAATGAGTATCACACTGATACTCCTAGTGAATATGCTTTAGGACAAGAGATTAAAGCAGATCTTTTTAGTGTTGGTCAAATTGTCGATGTAGTCGGTACAAGTATCGGACGCGGTTTTGCTGGTAACCAAAAGCGAAACAACTTTGGTCGAGGTCCCATGTCACATGGTTCCAAAAACCATAGAGCGCCCGGTTCCATCGGTGCAGGTACAACACCAGGACGAGTCTATCCCGGTAAGCGGATGGCTGGACGTTTGGGTGGAACCCGCGTCACAATTCGCAAATTGACCATAGTGCGAGTAGACCTAGAACGCAATTTATTGCTAATTAAAGGCGCTATTCCAGGTAAACCAGGGTCTTTGGTGAATGTTTTGCCTGCAAAAATAGTTGGTAGACAAAAATAGCAGTTAGCTGTCAGAGTCAGCCGGAAAACTCAGGACAACTGACAACTGACAACTGACAAAGGACAAAGGACAAAAATGGTTGAAAGTGCAGTAAAAAATTGGCAAGGAGAGCAAGTCGCACAGACGACCTTTGAATTGCGAGTTGCCAAAGAAACAACAGCAGCGCATATTGTACACCGCGCCCTGATCAGACAATTGACCAATTCTCGTCAAGGAACAGCCAGCACTAAAACTCGTTCAGAGGTCAGAGGTGGTGGTCGCAAACCTTGGCGACAAAAAGGTACTGGTCGCGCCCGGGCTGGGTCGATTCGTTCACCACTATGGCGTGGTGGCGGTGTGATATTTGGCCAAAACCCAGAGACTTTAATCTGAAGTTAAACCGCAAAGAACGGCGGTTAGCACTGCGGACAGCCTTTGTGAGTCGGGCTGATGATTTGATTGTGGTAGAAGAATTTAACGAACAGCTATCACGCCCGAAAACTAAAGAATTAGTGGCGGCGCTGACTCGTTGGGGAATAGTACCAGAAAGCAAAACATTGTTAATATTGTCTGCGATCGCAGATGATTCTAATGTTTATTTGTCAGCCCGCAATGTAGAAAATTTAAAACTCATAGCAGCTGACCAACTCAACGTTTACGATTTGCTCCACGCTGACAAAATTGTCATCACAACATCAGCCCTAGAAAAAATTCAGGAGGTCTACAGTGCCTAACTTTGACCCCCGTGACTTAGCTGATTTAGTCCGTCGCCCAATTGTCACCGAAAAGGCGACCATACTGATGGAGCAAAATAAATACACATTTGAAGTAACTCCAAAGTCCACGAAACCGGAAATCAAAGCAGCCATAGAAGACTTGTTTCAAGTCAAGGTTGTCAAAATTAATACGGCAAATCCGCCCCGCAAAAAAAAGCGTGTTGGTAGATTTATTGGTTACAAGCCGCAATATAAGCGAGCTATCGTTACCATCGCCCCTGGAGACGTAGAAAAAGTTAGACAAGTTCTATTCCCAGAGGTTTAGTGAGTGCTGAGTTATGAGTGCTGAGTTATGAGTTGCTTTGATTTTGAACTCCTAATTCCGCGCCTCCCAACTCCTAACTCCGCGCCTTCCAACTCCTAATTCGTAACTCCAAACTCTAAATTATGGGTACTCGTTCTTATCGCCCCTATACCCCCAGTACTCGCCAAGTTACAATCTCCGACTTTGCGGAAATTACCAAAACCGAACCGGAAAAATCCCTCACGGAATACGTACATCGTCCCAAAGGTCGAAATAATCAAGGGCGGATAACCAGCCGTCGTCGGGGTGGCGGACACAAACAGCTTTATCGGATTATCGATTTTAAAAGAGATAAGCGCGGTATTCCTGCTAAAGTAGCGGCAATTGAATACGATCCCAATCGCAATGCGCGAATTGCCCTATTGTTTTATGAAGATGGAGAAAAGCGCTACATTCTCCAGCCCAACGGCTTGAAAGTTGGCACTACGGTAATTGCCGGACCCGATTCGCCCTTTGAAGATGGTAACGCCTTACCCCTATCCAATATTCCCCTGGGTACTAGTGTTCACAACGTGGAACTCAAGCCAGGTAAAGGTGGTCAAATTGTCCGTTCCGCTGGTGCTACCGCCCAAGTTGTGGCAAAAGAAGGTAATTACGTCACACTTAAGTTACCTTCGGGAGAAGTCCGCTTGATTCGGCGCGAATGCTACGCCACCATCGGACAAGTAGGAAACACCGACGCCAGAAACCTGAGCGCAGGTAAAGCCGGACGTAATCGCTGGAAAGGTCGCCGTCCCAAGGTCAGAGGTAGTGTGATGAACCCTGTAGACCACCCACACGGCGGTGGAGAAGGTAGGGCGCCCATCGGTAGACCGGGACCTGTCACACCTTGGGGTAAACCTACTTTGGGTGCGAAAACACGCAAACCCAAGAAAGCCAGCAGCAAATTGATTATCCGTCGCCGTCGCAAATCTTCTAAACGCGGTCGCGGTGGACGTGAATCTTAGAATTTTAGATTTGGGATTTTAGATTGGGGTCTACTTAATTAGCATCCATGATTTTTCCAGCCTTATTCAGATACCTAATCATCCAAAATCAGAAATTCAAAATCCAAAATCCAAAATCCAAAATTGAACTATGGGTCGTTCTTTAAAAAAAGGTCCTTTTGTCGCGGATCATTTGCTCACCAAGATTGAAAAGCTGAACGCTAAAAACGAAAAGCAAGTTATTAAAACTTGGTCAAGAGCTTCGACAATTTTACCCCTGATGGTAGGTCATACAATAGCCGTTCACAACGGACGCCAACACGTTCCAGTGTTTGTCAACGAGCAAATGGTAGGACACAAATTGGGAGAATTTGCTCCCACTCGTACCTACAGGGGTCATGGGAAAAGTGACAAAAAATCAGGTAGGTAAGTCGTCAATATTCAGTGGTCATTAGTAGCTAACTGACAACTGACAACTGACAACTGACAAAATTGGAGAAAAATATGGCTACTGATACTACTGAAGTTAAAGCGATCGCTCGTTTTATACGCATTTCTCCCTACAAAGTTCGTCGCGTACTCGATCAAATTCGGGGACGGTCGTACCGAGAAGCGCTAATTGTCTTGGAATTCCTGCCCTATCGAGCTACTGAACCAATATTGAAGGTTCTCAGAAGTGCTGCGGCTAATGCCGAGCATAACGCTGGATTAGACCGGGCTAACTTAATAATTACTCAGGCCTATGCCGATCAAGGACCCGTATTGAAACGGTTCCAACCAAGGGCGCAGGGTCGAGCTTACCAAATTCGCAAGCCGACGTGTCATATCACTGTCGCCGTTGGCGCCGCTGGTAAATAGGCACGGATAGAGGAAAAATTGCGTAAAGTAAGAAATTTTAGAGGAAGCATTTGTGGGACAAAAAATTCATCCAGTTGGTTTTCGCCTGGGTATTACACATGAGCATCAATCCCGTTGGTTTGCTGTTCCTGCTCGCTATCCAGAGCTTCTCCAAGAAGACCACAAACTCCGTCAATACATAGAAAAAAAGCTGGGTAGACTCGCGCAAAACAACGCCGGCATTTCCGAAGTCCGAATTGAGCGCAAAGCCGACCAAATCGACCTAGAAGTACGCACAGCTAGACCAGGTGTAGTCGTAGGTCGTGGTGGACAAGGTATCGAATCATTGCGTACCGGACTCCAAGAATTGTTGGGTAGCAATCGACAAATTCGCATTAACGTAGTTGAAGTTCAACGAGTTGATGCTGATGCTTACTTGATTGCTGAGTACATTGCTCAACAATTAGAACGCCGCGTTTCCTTTCGGCGAGTCGTACGCCAAGCTATTCAACGTGCCCAACGTGCGGGTATTCAAGGGATTAAAATCCAAGTCAGTGGACGGCTCAACGGTGCAGAAATTGCGCGGACAGAGTGGACACGTGAAGGTAGAGTACCTCTACACACCTTACGGGCTGACATTGACTACTCTTACTGCACAGCCAAAACCATTTACGGCATTCTGGGGATTAAAGTGTGGGTGTTTAAGGGCGAAATCATCCCCGGACAAGAAGAAGTTGCACCACCACCAACATCACGCGATCGCGAGCGTGGAGATCGTGACCGTCCAGACCGCGATCGCGAACCTCGTCGCCGTCAACAACAACGCCGTCGTCAGCAATTTGAAGACCGCTCCAATGAAGGGTAAACGTCATAAGTCATTTACTTAATGACCAATGACAACTGACAAATGACAACTGACAAATCATGTTAAGTCCTAGAAGAACTAAATTCCGCAAACAACAGCGCGGACGGATGGAGGGGTTAGCCTCCCGTGGTAGTACCCTGAATTTTGGTGATTTTGCCCTCCAAGCCCAAGAACCTGCTTGGATTACCTCCCGTCAAATTGAAGCTTCCCGTCGAGCTATGACTCGTTATATCCGCCGGGGTGGACAAATCTGGATTCGGATTTTCCCAGACAAACCTGTAACCATGCGTCCGGCTGAAACTCGGATGGGTTCCGGTAAAGGTTCGCCAGAGTTTTGGGTAGCCGTAGTCAAGCCAGGACGGATTATGTTTGAAATCGGTGGCGTGAGCGAAGAAATCGCCCGCGAAGCTATGCGCCTAGCTGCGTATAAGCTACCGATTAAAACCAAATTTATTGTCCGCCCTCAACCACAGGAGCAGGAGCAGGAGTAGATTATGGCTCTTAGTAAAATTTCAGAAGCAAGAGAATTAAGTGACGAGAAACTGGGTCAGGAAATTATTGCTATTAAAAGACAATTATTTCAGTTGCGCTTGCAAAAAGCCACCAGACAGCTAGAGAAACCCCACCAGTTTAAACACGCAAGACATCGCCTAGCCCAATTGCTGACAGTAGAAACAGAACGCAAACAGGCCGCTAGTCAATCAGACCAAGAAGAACAAAAGTAGGAGATTATGGCAATCAAAGAACGAGTCGGCTTGGTAGTGAGCGACAAAATGCAAAAAACAGTGGTCGTTGCTATCGAAAACCGCGCTCCTCATCCAAAATACGGCAAAATTGTCGTTCAAACCCAGCGTTATAAAGTCCACGACGAAGAAAATACATCGAAAGTAGGCGATCGCGTCCGGATTCAAGAAACCAGACCTCTGAGTAAAACCAAGCGCTGGAAAATTATCGAAATCCTCAACGCCAAAGCCACAAGTTAATAGTTGTTAACAAACTAACAACTTTACAAGGGAGATAAATTGTGATACAACCCCAATCCTACCTGAATGTCGCAGATAATAGCGGTGCCCGCAAACTGATGTGCATCCGCGTATTAGGCGCAGGTAACAGCCGTTACGGATTTATCGGCGATCGTATTATTGCCGTTGTTAAAGATGCTACACCTAACATGGCAGTCAAAAAATCTGATGTTGTGGAAGCGGTAATTGTGCGTACCCGCCACAATATCCGCAGAGACAGCGGTATGACCATTCGCTTTGATGATAACGCCGCCGTCATCATCAACAAAGAAGGAAACCCCAGAGGTACACGTGTCTTTGGTCCAGTAGCACGGGAACTGCGCGATAAAAATTTCACCAAAATAGTTTCCCTTGCCCCGGAGGTGCTGTAATGGCAAAACAGCCGCTACCCAAAGTATTTTATAAAATGCACGTCAAAACTGGCGACACAGTGCAAGTGATTGCTGGCAAAGACAAAGGTAAAGTGGGTGAAATCATTAAAGCACTTCCCCAAGTCAGTAAAGTCATTGTCAAAGGTGTCAATATTAAAACCAAGCACATGAAACCCCAACAAGAAGGGGAATCAGGACGGATCGTCACCCAAGAATACCCGATCCATAGTTCCAATGTGATGCTATATTCCACCAAGCAAAACGTCGCCAGTCGCGTATGCTACACCTTCACAGAAGAAGGGAAGAAAGTGCGGAAACTCAAAAAAACTGGCGAGATTCTCGATAAGTAGACTTGAGCCAAAGGTCGATTTGAGATTTTAAATTCCAGCCAAAATCGCAAATCTAAAATTAAAGATTCCCTGACCAAGACCAGGGATAATCAGGACAAAAACAAACTATGGCCACAACAAGACTCAAAACCTTATATAACGAGACAATCGCCCCCAAACTGACAAATCAGTTTAATTACACCAATGTTCATCAAGTACCGAAGTTGGTCAAAATTACTATTAACCGAGGTTTGGGAGAAGCGGCTCAAAATGCTAAGTCTCTAGAAGCGTCTCTCAACGAAATTGGTGTAATCACTGGTCAAAAACCAGTAGTTACAAGAGCGAAAAAGGCGATCGCCGGCTTTAAAATTCGTCAAGGGATGCCGGTTGGCATCATGGTAACCCTCAGGGGTGAACGGATGTATGCCTTTCTCGACCGACTTGTGAGCTTGACACTACCTAGAATTCGAGACTTTCGCGGCGTTAGTCCTAAAAGCTTTGACGGTCGCGGGAACTATACTCTGGGTGTGAGAGAACAGCTCATTTTTCCAGAAATCGAGTACGACAACATCGATCAAGTCCGTGGTTTGGATATTTCTATCATCACCACAGCAAAAAACGACGAAGAGGGACGCGCTTTACTTAAAGAATTGGGTATGCCCTTTCGCGATCAATAAGTTCATCTAAAGAGGGAACGATGGCGGCTAACGACACAATTGCAGATATGCTGACGCGCATCCGCAATGCCAATTTGGCGAGGCATCAAACTACACTAGTGCCCGCGACCAAACTCACCCGTAGTATTGCTAAAGTGTTACGGGAAGAAGGCTTTATTGCAGAAGTTGAAGAATCAGGAGAAGGGATCAAGCGCAATCTGGTGATAGCCCTGAAATACAAGGGGAAAAATCGTCAGCCTTTGATCACTGCCCTCAAGCGAATCAGTAAACCAGGTTTGCGTGTTTATTCTAATAGAAAAGAACTACCCAGAGTCCTCGGCGGCATCGGCATAGCCATTATTTCTACATCTAGTGGGATTATGACCGACCGTGAAGCACGGCGTCAGAACTTGGGTGGTGAAGTGCTTTGCTATGTTTGGTAGCTAAGAGTCAATGGTCAATATTCATTGACAACTGACAACTGACAACTGACAACTGACAAAAAATCATGTCTCGTATTGGTAAACGTCCAATTACTATTCCCGCCAAAGTCCAAGTGGCGATTGATGGGACAAAGATTGTGGTTAAAGGCCCGAAAGGAGAACTTTCTCGCGTTCTACCTGCTAATGTCATAGTCTCCCAAGAAGGGGAAATATTACAGGTAACCCGTCGCGATGAAACCCGCACATCTAGGCAACTGCACGGTTTGAGCCGTACCTTGGTAGCCAACATGGTTGAGGGAGTTTCCCAAGGTTTTCAACGTCGCTTGGAAATCCAAGGCGTTGGTTATCGGGCACAAGTACAAGGGCGTAACCTAGTTTTGAATATGGGTTACAGCCATCAAGTAAACATTGAGCCTCCAGACGGAATTCAATTTGCCGTAGAAAATAACACTAACGTCATAGTCAGTGGCTACGACAAAGAAATAGTCGGTAATACAGCAGCGAAAATTCGTGCCGTTCGTCCACCAGAACCTTATAAAGGCAAGGGTATTCGCTACGCCGGTGAAGTGGTCAGACGTAAAGCTGGTAAGACTGGTAAGAGTGGTAAGAAATAAACATGAAACTTACTCGTAGAGAATCAAAACATCGCCGCCATCGGCGTGTGCGTGGTAAAGTGAACGGTTCCCCAGAACGTCCACGGTTAGCCATATTTCGCTCCAATCAACATATTTATGCTCAAGTAATTGATGATACACAGCATCATACTATAGTGTCAGCCTCAACCCTAGAGCCAGATCTGAAATCTAGTTTAGTCTTCCGGCGCTAACCGTGATGCATCGGTGCAAGTCGGTAAATTAATTGCAGCGCGATCGCTCGAAAAGGGCATCACCAAAGTAGTATTTGATCGCGGTGGTAATTTATATCACGGTCGAATTCAAGCCCTAGCTGATGCAGCACGTGAAGCTGGTTTGGATTTCTAAAGTCATTGGTCATGAGTCATGCGTCATGCGTTAAACAACAACTGACAACTGACAACTGACAACTGACAACTGACAACTGACTAATGAGAGAGTAATTATGGCAACTGGTCGTCGTAAAGCTAACCGCGACAAAGAAAGAAGAAACAACTTGGCAAGAACGGGTGATTCAGATCCGACGAGTGAGTAAGGTCGTTAAGGGAGGTAAAAAACTCAGCTTCCGTGCGATCGTTGTCGTCGGTAACGAACGCGGTCAAGTTGGCGTCGGTGTAGGTAAAGCCTCAGATGTAATTGGTGCTGTGAAAAAAGGCGTAGCCGATGGTAAAAAACATCTGATTGATATCCCCATCACCAAATCTAACTCCATCCCCCATCCCATTAATGGTACTGGTGGCGGAGCTAAAGTCATCATGCGACCAGCCGCACCAGGTACTGGTGTAATTGCTGGGGGTGCTGTCCGGACTGTACTGGAATTAGCAGGAGTCCGCAATATTTTAGCCAAGCAACTCGGCTCCAACAATCCGCTCAACAATGCTAGAGCCGCAGTCAACGCCCTATCTACCTTGCGTACCTTAGCCGAAGTCGCTGAAGATAGAGGTGTTCCCATTGAAAATCTGTACATTTAAGTATTCATTTGTCCTCAGTCCTTTGTCCTAAACAACTGACAACTGACAACCGTCAACTGACAACTGTCAACTAACAACAGCTTATGAGACTCGAAGATGCCAAGCCCCAAAAAGGCTCAAAAAAACGCCGTGCGCCGTGTAGGTAGAGGTATTTCTGCCGGTCAAGGTGCAAGCGCAGGTCTAGGTATGCGCGGTCAAAAATCTCGTTCTGGTAGTGGTACCCGTCCTGGGTTTGAAGGTGGTCAACAGCCATTGTACCGCCGCCTACCGAAGTTGAAAGGCTTTCCGGTTGTGAATCGCAAGATTTACACTACGATTAATGTAGAGAAGTTAGCTTCCCTGCCTCCTAATACAGAAGTAACTTTGGATTCTTTAAAAACTGCAGGTATACTCACTGCTGTCAAAGGGCCATTGAAAATTTTGGGTAATGGGGAATTGAGCATTCCACTCAAGGTGCAAGCTGCTGCTTTCACAGGTCAAGCTAGAAGCAAAATAGAGGCAGCTGGAGGTAGTTGGGAAGTCGTATAGTGGAGCAACAACAGCGCACTTAAATGCCAGCCAACTTGCTTCCAGTGCCTGGTTCACTATAAAGGTAGCACTTTATGATCAGTCGAGATAAAGCCCCAACGGCTCAAGAAACTTTTATGCAGATGGCGCAAGCAGCTGGACTGAGAGGTAGGCTGCTTGTCACCGTCGGTATTTTAATTTTGGTTCGCTTGGGCATCTTTTTGCCCGTACCAGGGATTGATAGACCTAGGTTTCACGAAGCGATATCGGGCAATAATTCCATATTCGGTTTATTGGATATTTTTTCCGGGCGCGGACTTTCGACTTTGGGAGTCTTTGCTTTGGGGATTTTGCCCTTCATTAATGCGTCTATTATCATCCAATTGCTCACTGCGGCCATCCCATCTTTAGAAAATTTACAAAAAAATGAGGGCGAAGCAGATGGCGGAAAATTTCCCAAATTACACGCTATGTATCTGCAGGCTGGGCGGTCATTCAAAGTGTGGCTTTTTCGGCTTTATTTTTACAACAATTTGCCAAGACACCAGGTCCATTATTTGTCGCAGAAACCGCGATCGCTCTGACGGCTGGTTCTATGTTCGTCATTTGGGCATCAGAACTCATCACAGAACGTGGTATTGGTAATGGAGCATCATTGTTGATTTTTGTCAATATTGTGGCTTCTCTACCAAAATCTTTGGGTGATACCATCGACTTGGTGCAAGTTGGCGGACGGGAAACAGTAGGTCGAGTTATCGTGCTGGTATTGGTATTCCTGGTGACAATTGTGGGGATTGTCTTTGTCCAAGAAGGCATCCGCCGTATCCCCATTATTTCGGCTCGTCGCCAAGTTGGTCGCCGCGTTTTGGCTGAACAACGTAGCTACCTCCCCCTGCGGCTCAATTCTGGTGGTGTGATGCCAATTATTTTTGCAGCAGCCATCTTGAGTTTGCCACTTTTAATCGCCAATTTTACGAAAAATCCGGAAGTGGCGAACATTGTTAATACTTATCTGAGTCCCGGCGGGTCTCAGGCTTGGGCTTATGCCTTGGTATACTTGGTTTCAATTGTTTTCTTCAGCTACTTCTATTCTTCGTTGATTGTCAATCCCGTAGATGTGGCTCAGAACTTGAAGAAAATGGGTTCGAGTATTCCCGGTATTCGTCCTGGTAAAGCAACCAGTGAGTATATCGAGCGGGTGATCAATCGACTGACTTTTTTGGGTGCAATCTTTTTGGGCTTCGTGGCTATTATCCCCACCGCTGTGGAAAGTGCATTGGGTGTTCCCACCTTTAGGGGATTGGGTGCTACCTCTTTGTTAATTTTAGTTGGTGTGGCGATTGATACGGCTAAACAAGTCCAAACCTACGTTATATCTCAGCGCTACGAAGGAATGGTGAAACAATAGTGACGCGATTAATCTTCTTGGGACCACCTGGCTCTGGTAAAGGAACGCAATCTCAAATCTTGGCTTTTCACTTGAATATTCCCCATATTTCTACGGGTGAGATATTAAGACAAGCAATGAAAGACCAAACTCCTTTGGGAATTAAAGCTCAAAGTTATGTTGATAGCGGTGAGTTAGTTCCTGATCAACTAGTGCAAGACTTGGTAGAGGAGCGTTTGAGTCAACCAGATGCACAATCTGGCTGGATTCTCGATGGCTTTCCTCGCAAAGTGAGTCAAGCCGCTTTTCTCAAAGAACTGTTGGAAAAAACCAGTCAAGGTGGTGAAAGGGTAGTTAATCTCGATGCTCCAGACGATATTGTGGTAGCACGGTTACTCGCTAGAGGGAGAAAAGACGATAGCGAAGCCGTGATTCGGCGGCGTCTGGAAGTTTACCGCCATGAAACAGCACCATTGATTGATTATTACCGCGATCGCCAAAAACTGTTGACGGTTAATGGTAATCAATCCCCAGAAGATGTCACCAGCGAACTTACTCAAGTCATCGACTCGTAGTTTGATCAGGGAGTCAGGAGTAGCAAAGTTGTCAATTTTGAGTCAATAAACAATGATTCAAATTTGCGCCTGATAACTCCTAACTCTTTCCCCACCTCCCTCCAAACAGAATGAATCAAGATTTTCGCTAAGATATATTAATAAACTGTTGATATTTTTTGTAAAATGTGTTCTGTTGCAAGTGAAGGTAAGGCAACAGAATCGGAGATTGTTGAGTTGAGGAAACAATAAATTGTCTAAGCAAGATTTGATTGAAATGGAAGGGACGGTCACCGAGTCATTACCCAACGCGATGTTTCGCGTTGACTTGGATAATGGCTTTAACGTCCTAGCACACATTTCCGGCAAGATTCGCCGCAACTACATCAAAATTTTACCCGGCGATCGCGTCAAAGTAGAGTTAACTCCCTACGACTTGACAAAGGGTAGAATTACCTATCGACTGCGAAAGAAGTAAGTTTATGTAGAGAATTTTACCATAGAATCACTTTTTTGGGTGTTTCCTAGTCATTTTAACTGACTATTTTCCCTAGAAATGCTATAATTTACTATTTGGAGTCAATTAGCAAAGACATGAAAGTCCGAGCCTCTGTCAAGAAGATCTGTGAAAAATGTAACGTGATCAAACGTCGTGGTCGCGTCATGGTGATTTGTGTTAACCCTAAGCACAAACAACGTCAAGGATAGCACTTTGACCAATAAAGAGTGTAGTACAGCAAAGGCGGGAATAAAGCTAAATTCAAAACCATTGAAAAGCTGAAAATATTAAGTAAGCTTTTTGAATTTTGAATCAAGTAACTCCGCTTAGTGGTAGTAGTGCTACACAAACACATCAGACAAATCCAAAAAAATGCGATCAATCGCATTCTACCAACAGCAATTGCCAGAACAAGAGGGAGAGATTCATTGTGGCACGTATTGCCGGAGTAGACCTACCACGCGATAAGCGCGTTGAGATTGGTCTAACATACATCTACGGAATTGGGTTATCTCGGTCGCAAGCAATTTTAGCGACTACAGGTGTCAATCCAGACACCAGAGTTAAAGAATTAAGTGATGCCGATGTTGCAGCCCTGCGCGGGGAAATAGAAACCAACTATGAAGTTGAAGGCGACTTACGGCGCTGGGAAGGAATGAACATCAAGCGATTGATTGACATTGGTACCTACAGGGGTCGTCGTCATCGCATGGGCTTACCAGTTAGAGGACAAAGAACTCGCACTAATGCCAGAACCCGGCGCGGTAGAAGGCAGACAGTAGCTGGGAAGAAGAAAGCCCCAGGTAAATAAAAACTCTTGGCTTGCACTGAGCAAGTTCTACCTTAAATTCATCAGACAAATATGGCCAGACAACCAACTAAAAAGACAGGCAGCAAAAAGCAAAAACGCAACGTACCTAACGGGCTGGCTTACATCCAGTCTACTTTCAACAATAGCATTGTCACCATTACCGATCAAAACGGCGATGTCATCTCCTGGGCTAGTGCAGGTTCTAGCGGTTTTAAAGGGGCAAAAAAGGGAACGCCCTTTGCCGCCCAAACCGCTGCCGAAAGTGCCGCCCGTCGAGCTATCGACCAAGGTATGCGCCAAATTGAGGTGATGGTCAGTGGTCCAGGAGCTGGTAGAGAAACTGCCATTCGGGCACTCCAAGGCGCCGGACTAGAAATTACACTGATTCGGGATATTACCCCAATTCCTCACAATGGTTGCCGTCCACCCAAGCGCCGCCGAGTTTAAATACCATCTTCAGCGCGTTGAGGGAGATTCATTTTAGCTACATTAGCCCATCTAGGGCGTCGCTAAACTGACAACAACCCAAAACCAACCCAAAACCAACCCAAAACAAAATATTATCAGCGCCTGTGGGCTGAATAAGGGCATCAAGCTTTACCAACGTTGCATCTTGGCAGTTTGATCTACCTGAATGAAGCTCTCAGGGCATTAAGTAAATTCGGGAGGCAATTGATTTGCCTGCTAGCAGCACCTTAAGGCAAGGGAGGCTACTCCGTGGCTCAGTTTCAGATTGAATGTGTAGAGTCTAATACCGAGGAAAGTCGCAGTCATTACAGTAAATTTGTCCTAGAACCTCTAGAACGCGGTCAAGGAACAACAGTTGGCAATGCCTTGCGGCGAGTTTTATTGTCCAATCTCGAGGGCACAGCCGTAACAGCAGTGAGAATTGCTGGGGTTTCCCACGAATTTGCCACAGTTCCGGGCGTGCGGGAAGACGTGCTAGAAATCCTCATGAAAATGAAGGAAGTCATCCTCAAAAGCTATTCCTCTCAACCCCAAATTGGGCGGTTACTTGTTAACGGTCCAACGACAGTCACAGCAGCACACTTTGATTTGCCAAGTGAAGTAGACATTATCGATCCGACCCAGTATGTTGCCACCTTAGCAGAGGGCGGCAAACTGGAAATGGAATTTCGGATTGAGAAAGGTAAAGGGTATCGCACGGTAGAACGAGGACGCGAGGAAGCCACATCATTGGACTTCTTGCAAATCGACTCCGTATTTATGCCAGTAAGAAAAGTCAACTATAGCGTCGAAGAAGCCCGTGGAGATGGCTCCATTACCAAAGACAGACTATTGTTAGAAGTTTGGACAAATGGTAGCATATCGCCGCAAGAAGCACTATCTTCAGCCGCTGGAATTCTAGTAGATCTATTCAATCCCTTGAAAGATATCTCACTAGAACCAACAGATCTTGGCTCCGATCTTCCCGACGACCCCACAGCCCAAATTCCCATCGAAGAATTGCAACTTTCTGTACGGGCATATAACTGTCTCAAGCGGGCACAAGTCAACTCTGTGGCTGACTTGTTAGATTACACCCAAGAAGACCTGTTAGAAATTAAAAACTTTGGTCAGAAGTCAGCTGAAGAGGTAGTAGAAGCTTTACAGCGACGCTTAGGCATTACCCTACCCCAAGAAAGAGGCTCCAAACACAGTTAAGCCAAAACCGTTTGTAATTCATAGTCGATTATTATGCGTCACCGGAATCGGATTAAAAAACTCAGTAAACCAACTGACCAGCGTCGTGCTTTGTTACGCGCACTCACCACGGAAGTGATTCGTCATGGACGGATCACCACCACTTTAATTAGAGCAAAAGTATTGCGAAGTGAAGTGGAAAAAATGATTACCCTAGCTAAAAACGGCTCCTTAGCAGCACGCCGAGAAGCTCTAGGCTATATCTACGACAAAACCCTGGTTCATGCATTGTTTGAGCAAGCTCCCACCCGGTATGCTAATCGCCAAGGTGGTTATACTCGGATTCTGCATACCATACCGCGTCGTGGTGATCATGCTGAAATGGCCATAATTGAACTGGTTTAAGTCAAGAGTCATTGACAAACGTCAACTGACAACTGGCAAATCTCTATGATAGAAAGCCACCAGCCTACGGAAACTCACAGAGTAGCTCTGGTAATTCAATACCAGGGTACTCATTTTCATGGCTGGCAAAGGCAAAAGCACCAGCGGACAGTCCAAGAAGAGATAGAAATAGCGATCGCCAAAAATCTTGGGTATCATGTGACACTACACGGTGCAGGGCGCACCGATGCTGGAGTACACGCTGCTGCTCAAGTAGCCCATTTTGAAGCAACGGGTTTAATTCCATCTCACAAATGGGCACCAATCCTGAATAGCTATCTGCCCAAAGATATATTAATCAGGGCTTCAGCTGGTGTGAGTAACCATTGGCACGCTCGCTTTAGTGCCGCCTATCGACGGTATCGCTATACAATCTACACTGAAGATCAACCGAACCTGTTCGTCACACCCTTCAGTTGGCATTATTATTATGCACCCCTGGATGAATCCTTAATCCAAGCTGCCCTGACACCTCTGCTGGGGAAGCATGATTTAGCTGCTTTTCATCGCGCAGGCTCAAAGCGATCGCATTCTTGGGTCCGAGTGCAAGCAGTAGAGTGTTATCGCAGTGGGCCATTTATCCATATTGAAATTCAAGCAGATGGATTTTTGTATGGCATGGTGCGACTCTTGGTAGGGATGTTGGTACAAGTAGGTTCAGGACAGCGCCCCCTAGCTAGCTTTACAGAACTCTGGAAAGAACAACGCCGGGAAGAAGTCAAACACGCCGCACCGCCCCAAGGCTTATGCTTATTGCGAGTCGGCTATCCAGAATTTCCCTTTCCACCAGAGATTTGGTACGACACCCTGCCAAAATTAGTCATTAGTCAAGAGTCATTGGTCATTAGTCAAGACAAATGACAACTGACAAATAACATAAGGACAACTAACAAACAATGAACAAAACATACGTTCCTCCTCAAGAATCCCTTGAGCGTGAGTGGTACATAGTAGACGCCACCGACAAACGCCTAGGTCGCCTCGCCAGCGCCATCGCCATGATTCTGCGAGGCAAAAATAAGGCAGAATATACTCCACACCTGGATACAGGTGACTTCGTGATTGTTATTAATGCCGAGAAAGTAGCAGTCACAGGCAAAAAACGTACCCAAAAGCTATACCGCCGCCATTCTGGCCGTCCCGGCGGGATGAAGACAGAAACCTTCAACAAGCTGTTAAATCGCTTACCAGAACGAATTTTAGAACACGCTGTTAAAGGGATGCTACCTAAAAATAGCCTGGGTAAGCAGTTGTTCACCAAGTTGAAAGTCTACGCGGGTCCAACTCACCCCCACGAAGCTCAACAACCCAAAGAAATCAACATTAATACAATTCCAGGAGCAGAAAGCTAATGGTAGCAGTAGTAGAAAGCAATAGCGGTCGCGCTGTTTACTGGGGGACTGGTCGTCGTAAGTCCGCAGTTGCACGGGTACGCCTGGTTCCAGGTGAAGGTAAGCTCACTGTCAATGATAAGGACGGAGAATTGTACTTCCAATTCAACGCCAATTACCTGGGAGTAATCAGAGGTCCTCTAGAAACCCTGGGACTAGAAAATGAATACGACATTTTGGTAAAAGCTGAAGGCGGTGGCTTGACAGGACAAGCTGATTCGATTCGTCTGGGAGTCGCCCGCGCGTTGTGTCAACTAGACCCAGATAACCGTCCACCTTTGAAAACCGAAGGCTATCTAACTCGCGATCCTCGCGCCAAAGAACGGAAAAAGTACGGTTTACACAAAGCCCGCAAAGCTCCTCAGTACTCCAAAAGATAAGCGATTGGGCATTGGGCATTGGGCATTGGGCATTGGGCATTGGGAAAATTACTTCCTCATCGCCCTCATACCTCGGCTTCTCCTGACGGAGACGCTACGCGTAAGCGAAGCTATGCCGCAGGCTTTACGCTCGGTACAAGTCTCCCTCATCTCCCCCCAGTCCCCAAAGCCTAGTCCCAGACGGCAACTGAAAGTTATAATTTTTAATAGATTCACCACAAAAAGAACAATGGCAAAACCTGATATCCATCCCAAGTGGTATCCAGAAGCTAAAGTTTACTGCAACGGTCAAGTTGTGATGACTGTTGGCTCTACCAAGCCAGAATTGCACGTAGATGTTTGGTCTGGAAACCACCCATTCTATACCGGCACTCAGAAGATTATTGACACTGAGGGTCGAGTTGAACGCTTCCTCCGTAAATACGGCATGTCTAGCACTCAAGGCGCTGACGACAAAAAGAAAAGGTAGCGGGTTGGCTCTGCTGTTAACGACGACCCTGCATCGGCTGGGTCGATTGTCATGTAATGCTTGAGCCAACTTGTTATTTTTTAAGGAGCGATCGCACTATGGCTGAAACATACCTGCTGGAGAAACTTAAATCTGTTGAACAAACCTTTAATGAATTGACTCGTCGCCTAGCTGACCCTGATACTGCTAAAAACCCCGATGAGTATCAAACAATCGCTAAGGCGCGTTCTTCTTTTGAAGAGGTAGTAAATACCTATGAAACGTGGAAAATAGCCCAGTCAGAATTGGTAGGGGCGCGTCAGGTACTCAAAGAGTCAAATAGCGATCCTGAGTTGCAAGAAATAGCAGCCCTGGAAGTCGATGAACTAGAGCAGAAGTTGGAATATCTAGAGACTCGCTTGAAGGTTTTGCTGCTACCCCGCGACCCCAATGATGATAAAAATATCATGTTGGAAATTCGCGCTGGTACTGGCGGTGATGAGGCGAGTATCTGGGCTGGCGATTTGCTGCGGATGTATTCCCGCTATGCTGATGTCCAGGGTTGGCGAGTGAAGCTAGTCAGCGAATCTCTGGGTGAAATGGGCGGCTTCAAAGAAGTAATTCTTGAAATTCAAGGTGACAGCGTTTACAGCAAGCTGAAGTTTGAAGCTGGAGTGCATCGCGTACAGCGAGTACCCGCAACGGAAGCTGGGGGAAGGGTTCACACCTCGACAGCTACCATAGCCATCATGCCAGAAGTGGATGATGTGGAAATCCACATTGATCCCAAGGATATTGAAATGACTACGGCGCGTTCTGGTGGTGCTGGTGGACAAAACGTCAACAAGGTGGAAACTGCCGTTGACTTGATGCACAAGCCTACTGGTATCCGGATTTTCTGTACAGAAGAACGCAGCCAGTTACAGAACAAAGAACGGGCGATGCAAATTTTGCGAGCGAAACTGTACGAAATCAAGTTGCGTGAACAACAAGAAGCTGTAACTTCCATGCGGCGATCGCAAGTTGGTACAGGATCGCGATCGGAAAAAATTCGCACCTATAATTATAAAGACAATCGGGTGACTGACCACCGTCTAGGTCAAAACTATTCCCTTAACCCTGTATTAGAAGGCGATTTAGAGACGGTTATCCAATCTTGTATCTCTCAAGACCAACAGGAAAGGTTAGCAGAACTCGCCGCTTCTGGTGCTACTAACTAATTTCGTTGTTAACCATCCGCAAAAACCGCTTGTCTTGCTGTTATACTTAACACGCACAAGCGGTTTTCTAATGCTGCATGAAGTGCATATTCTATTTCTCGGAGATAATAGTAATAGGTAAATTCATACCGCATAATGTGATTTAACTTTGTCCAGTCTTGAAGGGTTTGGCAGTCATCAATTAACTTTTCTACTTCCTTTTGCCAACGAGCAAAAATGCGGTAGCTGAAAAAGCTGCTGCAAATGTTACCTTTTTTATCCCAGTAGGAAATACACACCTGATACTTGAGGCAGCGGATTTTCTTGATTTGCTCAACGTTGTAGCCTTTGGCTTGGAGAGCTTCTTTGGCTTCGGCATCGGAAATGTGCCACTGATATGGTTTAATCTTATTAGCGCTGATCAGGTTTTTACCTGGGCGGCGATATTGGTTACTTTTGCTTGACTTGCGAAACATGATGCACCCTTAATGTCAAACTCTTTGGCTTTGCAGCCTTAACAAATCCAGTTCTTTAGCTTACTTAATATTGCTCTGGTATAATTTTTAATACTAAAGTTGCCTAACTGCAACATAAGATATAGTTTACCGCTTAAAGACAAAACTGTCAATCTAAAAGTAAACTTGTAATATTGCAACTAAAACTTGTTAACACAGTTGACTAAATACACAAGCAGTGAACATTGAAAGCAGACAAAAACTGATTGAAATCATTAAATTAGCCCGTGGTTCAATGAGCCAGCGAGCATTTGGTAAAGTTTTGGGCGTTTCTGCTACTGCTGTTCAGATGTGGGAAAAAGGCGTCAAAGTGCCAGATACGGAAAATTTGGCTCAAATCGCATCGAAAGCAGGCTACACAATGGAAGAGTTACTTAGCTGTTTAGAGGGTAAGCCAATAGCAGAAGCTAGCGATTTGAGCCTGATTCTGAGACAAATCAAATCTATGCCCTTGAATGAATTGGCAATTATTGGTAGAGCAGTTATAGATAGATTTGCTGCAGCTACTGAGTCTTCTGAAGATGAAGTCAAAGCGAGTTGAACAGAAGCTAAGTATCGACTTCATTTAGCAGTAAAAGAAAAAGTAGAAAAAGAAAAACAAGGTATCCATATTATTAGCCCTTGGACACCAAAATAAATACTCATAAAAACCTCAGCGTACCTCCGCGCTTAACTCAGCGTCCCTCTGCGTTTCAAACTGAACCCTCAACTGACTCGTGAAAACCGACAGCATCTTTTATCGCCTATTCCAAGAATTTCCCAGCATCTTCTTTGAACTGATTGGTAATTCACCTGAAGTAGCCAATATTTACCAATTTGCATCTGTAGAAATCAAACAAACAGCATTCAGAATCGATGGTGTATTTCTCCCAACACAAGGAGACGAAAACCCGATTTACTTTGCAGAAGTGCAATTTCAACCAGATAGCGAAATTTACTCGCGACTAGTTGCAGAAGTATCTCTATACCTCCGTCAAAACAAACCAGCAAATGACTGGGGTGCTGTGGTTGTATACCCCAATCGCAGAGTAGATACAGGAGATATCAAACATTACCGTGAGTTCTTTGCAAGTCTTCGAGTCAGACGTATTTATCTGGATGAATTAGGTGAAGCAGCAACCCTACCAATTGGGATTGCAACAGTTAAATTAGTAATTGAACCTGAAGATAGAGCAATTGTCCAAGCAAGGGAGTTAATCGACAGAACTAAACAAGAGATAAATTCCCAATTTCAGCAGCAGCAATTATTACAATTAATAGAGACTATCTTAGTTTACAAGTTTCCCACGATGAGCAGGGAGGAGATAGAAGCAATGTTTGGATTAAGTGAGTTAAAGAAAACACGAGTTTATCAGGAAGCCTTTGAGGAAGGCAAGGAAAAAGGCAAGGAAGAAGGTGAACGTAGAGCCAAGTTAGAAGCAGTAACCCGATTGTTAGCGTTGGGGTTAAATACAGAACAAATAGCACAGGCTTTGGATTTAAGTATAGAACAAGTTAGGCAAGCAGCAGAAAATCAGCCTTCAGCGTGATATTGCCAAATTTAGGTCTAAGTAAGCCAAAATCTTCAATAATGTGTCTTCCAAGAACTTTTCCAGAGAAATTGTGAGTTAAATTTTGTTAAGATTGGACTCGGCGTTAGTACTTCTTCCCCAACCACCCACTCCCTACCCCAAGAGAAACTGGATGCTACGACTAGAACATATTAGTAAAATTTATCCTACAGGCGAAGTTCTTAAAGATATCAACTGGGAAGTCAAACCAGGCGATCGCATTGGCTTAGTCGGTGTGAACGGTGCTGGTAAGTCCACCCAACTGAAAATCATCTCCGGAGAAATTGAACCTACCGCTGGTGAAATTATCCGTCCTGCGAGCTTACATATAGCCTACCTTAACCAAGAATTTGAAGTAGACCCCAGTCGCACTGTCAGAGAAGAATTTTGGACTGTTTTCAAAGAAGCCAACCAAGTACAGCTATCGCTGACGCAGGTGACACGAGACATGGAAACAGCTAATCCAGAGGAACTGGATCAGCTAATTCACAAAATGGATCGTTTGCAGCGCCAATTTGAAGCCTTGGATGGTTACGGCTTAGACGCACGCATCGGCAAGATTTTACCAGAAATGGGGTTTGACCCAGAAGATGGCGATCGCCTCGTCAGTGCTTTCTCTGGTGGTTGGCAGATGCGGATGAGTTTGGGTAAAATTCTCTTACAAAAACCTGATTTATTGCTGCTGGACGAACCTACGAACCACCTGGACTTAGAAACCATCGAGTGGTTAGAAAATTACCTCCGAGGACTGATTACCCCAATGGTGATAGTCTCCCATGACCGGGAGTTCCTAGACCGCCTCTGCACCCAAATTGTGGAAACCGAACGCGGTGTTTCCAGTACCTACCTCGGTAATTACTCAGCCTACCTGCTGCAAAAAGCTGAAAATCAATCAGCCCAACTGAATGCTTACGAACGCCAGCAAAAAGAACTAGAGAAACAGCAAGCGTTTGTGGACAAATTCCGCGCCAGTGCTACCCGCAGCACCCAGGCGAAAAGCCGCGAAAAACAATTAGACAAAATTGAACGCATCGAAGCACCCATCGCTGGCGTCAGAACACTGCATTTCCGGTTTCCCCCAGCACCCCGCAGCGGCCGGGAGGTAGTGCAAATTAAAGATTTAACTCATACCTATGATGATAAAATATTATTTTTATCAGCCAATCTTTTCATTGAAAGAGGCGATCGCATTGCGTTTATTGCTCCCAATGGTGCCGGTAAATCTACGCTTTTGCGACTAATTACTGGTAAAGAATTACCCACAGAAGGCCATGTCAGTTTAGGCGAACACAACGTTATTCCCGGTTACTTCGAGCAAAATCAGGCAGAAGCTTTAGATATGCAAAAAACTGTCATGGAAACTATCCATGATGAAGTTCCCGACTGGAAAAACGAAGAAGTCCGCACGCTTTTGGGTAGCTTTTTATTCACTGGTGATACAGTCTTTAAAAAGGTTGTCGCCCTGAGTGGGGGAGAAAAAGCTCGTCTGGCTTTAGCAAAAATGCTCTTACGTCCAGCGAACTTACTAATTTTAGATGAGCCGACAAACCACCTAGATATTCCCGCCAAAGAAATGCTGGAATCAGCATTGCAAAACTATGATGGTACAGTAATTGTAGTTTCCCACGACCGTTATTTTATCTCACAAATAGCCAACAAAATTGTGGAAATTCGTGACGGTGAATTCCGCGTTTATTTAGGGAATTATCATTACTACCTCGATAAAATTGCCGAAGAAAAAGAACAGGCAAAGTTAGCAGCAATAGAGGCGGAAAAAGCTGCGAAAAAAGCTGCGAAAGCTGCGAAAGCATCAAGTAAACGGAAATAAAAAACTCCATCAAGGGCATGGGGCATGGGGCAATTCAATTTTGGATTTTGGATTTCCAATTTTGGATTCGACTTCAATCTAAAATCTAAAATCTAAAATTCCTAGGGCATGGGGTATGGGGCATAGGGCATGGGGCAAGAGTCCCCAATGCCCAATTCCCAATCCCCACATATTAAAAAATATTCGCAATAAGTTGGAAAAGTTAAAAAAAAGCTAAAAAATTAAATAAGTCATAAACAGAAGTTAATAAGCAGAAATTCACTTGCGGTGGTGATGAGCAGTGGTATCATTCGGGTATTACAAAAAGTAAAGGGCTATTTCATTATGACCAAAGCACCTGTTGCTCCTGTGGTGCTAGTCATTTTAGACGGATGGGGCTATTGCGAACAGACGCGAGGAAACGCTATTGCCGCTGCCAAAACGCCAGTAATGGACAGTTTATGGGCAGCTTATCCGCATACCCTCATCCACACATCAGGAAAAGCTGTGGGGTTGCCAGAAGGTCAGATGGGCAACTCAGAAGTCGGTCATTTGAACATTGGCGCTGGGCGAGTGGTACCGCAAGAATTAGTCCGCATCTCCGATGCGGTTGAAGACGGTTCCATCCTCAATAACCCCGCACTTGTCAAAATTTGCCAAGAAGTCCGCGATCGCCATAGCAAGCTACATTTAGTAGGTCTTTGTTCTGAGGGTGGGGTACATTCCCATATCACCCATCTATTCGGACTACTAGACTTAGCTAAAGATCAGCAAATTTCTGAAGTTTGTATCCACGCCATTACCGATGGACGTGACACCGCACCAATCGAGGGTGTCAAAGCTATTGGACAACTGCAAGACTATCTCGACAAAGTAGGAGTTGGGCGGATAGCCACCCTCAGCGGTCGCTACTATGCAATGGATCGCGATCACCGCTGGGATCGGGTCAAACTCGCCTACGACGTAATGACACAAGATGGCGCAGGCGACGGTCGTCAGGCGGTGTCCGTTTTACAAGCAGCTTATAATGAAGGCGTGACAGACGAATTTATTCTGCCATTACGCCTTGCACCAGGGGCGATCGCACCAGGGGATGGGGTCATATTTTTCAATTTCCGCCCCGATCGCGCCAGACAACTAACTCAAGCTTTTATCAGTCCGAAATTTGACGGCTTTGAAAGAAAGCAAATCACTCCACTTTCCTTTGCTACCTTTACCCAATACGATCCAGATCTACCAGTAGGTGTAGCCTTTGAGCCTCAGAATTTGAGTAATATTTTAGGGGAAGTCATCGCCAATCGCGGTTTACAGCAATTTCGTACCGCCGAAACCGAAAAATACGCCCACGTTACCTACTTCTTTAATGGCGGTCTGGAAGAACCTTTTGTTGGGGAAGACAGAGAATTAGTCAGTAGTCCAATGGTAGCGACTTACGACCAAGCACCAGCAATGTCAGCCGCCGCAGTTACAGATGTGGCGATCGCCGCCATTGAAAAGTGTATCTACTCCTTAGTTGTGATTAATTATGCCAACCCGGACATGGTAGGACATACTGGTCAGATAGAAGCGACAATTACAGCCCTACAAACAGTTGACCGCTGTTTAGGTCGTCTACTCGCCAGCATCACTAAAGTTGGAGGCACAACAATTATTACCGCCGACCACGGTAACGCCGAGCATATGTTAGATGATGCGGGTAATCCCTGGACAGCCCACACCACCAACCCAGTCCCGTTAATTTTGGTGGAAGGAGAGCGAGTAAAAATCCCCGGACATGGTACCAATGTCATATTGCGAAGCGATGGTAGGCTCGCCGACATCGCCCCCACAATTCTGGATATTTTACAACTACCGCAGCCAGTGGAAATGACCGGGCGATCGCTGCTAAAACCAGCAGAATATGACCTGCAACGCCCACGCACACCTGCCCAAATTGGGCTGTAAAATAATTAGGAGTGATGAGTTAGGAAGTTACAAGTAACTCCTAACTCTTAACCC
>CAVYXS010000252.1:0-3809 GCA_963772205.1 uncultured cyanobacterium | reverse complement strand
TAATTTGATTTGCTGCCACCAACGATTGAGGGGATAATAAACCACCGGTGCCCAAAGACTACTAAGAATGGCAGAAGCTAGAGCCACACGCTGATAATATGTCCAGATATCTTCAAATTTCCGCTCGCCAGCCAAAGTCAATTGCAAGCCAAAAATAGTTTCTGATAAAACTGCCATTAAAAAGACAATTAAAGCAATAGAAATAAAATCTTCTTGGATAAAACGCTGTTTCTGGATCAGACTAGTCAATAGTCCCACTATCCCTAGACTCACTGCATGAGTAGGGTCAGGGGATGTCATAGAATCTTGAAGTAAACCCAGAACTATACCAGCAAATGCCCCAGCCAAAGCGCCACGTTTCACACTCCAAGCAACCACCCAAATTAACAACCAGTTGGGGCCAATTCCCAATAATTCCATACCTGGCAAGCGGGATGGTAACAACAGCAAACATAACAATACAGACCCAACTGTTATTGTCAAATCTAGCAGATGACGTGTACGGGGATGCCAACGAGCCAGCGGCTTAATTGGTAGTTGGGATTTGCGCCTTGAGGATTGTGGTTTTTTTGGACTATTACCACCAAATGCCGGGATTTTCATCGTTTTCAGCAATTTTTGAGAATCTAATGCAACTTTTTGGGTTGCTGTTTTGCTGGCTGTAAATTTGCCGGCTTGGGAATTTCTATCTCTGGGTTTTCTGGTTTGGGATATACAGCTACCCAATCTAATGACCGAATTGGCGGAAATAGCTCAACTTTTGCTACAGATGCTGGCAATTTCTTTAAATCCAAAGACTTGATTTTTCCTACCGCCAAACCTGAAGGAAACTTCTGACTGTATGTGGATGTGGAAACTAAATCTCCCACCTTCACATTGGGAACTTTTTCATAAAACTCCAGTACAGCTTCGTTTGAAGAATCTCCCCGCAAAACGCCCTTGGCGGCTGTGCGACTAATTGTTACACCCACCTGACTCTTCAGATCACTGATGAGTAACACACGACTAGTATTAGGAGTTACACTTTCTACCAGACCCACCAATCCGCCTTCAGCTTTGACTATGTACCCTTCCTGAATACCTGAGTTAGCGCCGCGATTCAGGGTAATTTGCTGCCACCAGTGATCAGCGCTGCGTCCCACCACCCGCGATGGAATTGAGCGCGATGCGACTGGTTCTTTTTCTACGTAGCCTAATAAATCTTGTAATTTTTTATTTTGACTTTCTAAGTCTACTATGCGCGTCTGCAATTCTAATAATCGGGCATCTCTGAGACGTTCTTCAGGAGTCTGCCCTGTCTGCAACATTTGCAATGGACTGGTAATCGCTTCATATACCTCCAATAGCAGCGCACCTTGAGTCTGTCTCAATATCCAGGCACTACCTACTGACTAGAGCTAGTAAACCAATTTGTATTCCTTTACGATCCCATCTGCGACGTAATGTAACCATTTATCATATTATACCTTGATTCTTGCTCGCTATAACTTCAGGAAATATTTAGGGGAAAGATAATAGCAAATATTAGGTTTTATAGAACATATAACCCAATATTTGCGACTATTTTTTTGTTACATATTACGAGAACGTCCGCTAAATACCCGTTCGAGTTGTTTAAAGTTTTCTAACACACGACCAGTACCCAACACCACACAACTTAAAGGATCAGCAGCAATGTGTGTGACTATCCCTGTCTCATGGCTAATTAGGGTATCTATACCTTTGAGTAAAGCCCCACCACCAGCCAACATAATACCCCTGTCAATAATATCTGCTGCCAATTCCGGAGGTGTGCGTTCCAGTGTCCGCTTCACTGCTTCGATAATGACTGATAGCGGTTCCAACATACTTTCCCGAATTTCTCGGCCCTTTGATGGTGACAGTTCGTGGTAGACCAGAAAGCAGATGTAAGCCTCTGACCTCCATAATTGCATCACTATCCTCATTAGTAGGATAGGCAGAGCCAATCTTAATCTTGATGTCCTCAGCAGTTCTCTCCCCAATCACCAAGTTATGAACTTTTTTCATATACTGGGTGATCGCTTCAGTCAGTTCATCGCCGGCAATGCGTACTGACTCACTGATCACCGTACCTTGGAGACTCAGCACAGCCACTTCAGTTGTGCCGCCACCAATATCAATGATCATATTACCTGTCGGTTCAGCCACTGGTAGTCCGGCACCAATGGCTGCTGCTACTGGTTCATCAATTAAGAAAACTTCCCTAGCACCTGCTTGAGAAGCTGCATCCATGACAGCCCGTCTTTCTACTCCTGTAACGCCACTGGGAATACCAATAACAATCCGAGGTGAAATTACAGTTCTACCTTCGTTGACGCGCTGGATAAAGCTTTTCAGCATCAGTTCGGCTGTATCAAAATCAGCAATTACACCATCGCGCAAAGGGCGGAGGGCGATCACATTGCCTGGTGTACGTCCGAGCATTTTTTTGGCATCTTCTCCTACGGCCAGGGCAATTTTTTCATTTTGATCAATTGCAACCACTGAGGGTTCTTGGAGTACAATACCTTTACCAGATACGTAAACGAGGGTGTTAGCAGTACCGAGGTCGATACCCATATCCCACGATGAGCGAAAGTTCCATTTTTTGAAAAAACCCACGTGTCTCTACCCCCCCTATTTGCGATTTGCGATACTTTGTGAATACAACACTAAAAGTTAATTGTGCTGGATTCTATTACGTTTTTTATCCTCAGTCCAGTAAAGCAGACTATGTTTTGGATAAGTTTTAGCAATCTTTACTACATCTTGGACCTTTTGTTTTTGTTATTCTCTGAATATCTCAGTATATCCGTATGGTTTTGTCAGGATGTCCTGAGTAACTTGTATCATTATTGGATGCCAATTTGCTGTTCAAGATTTAACATATTTTCACAAGTTTCACAATTCGCTATTATATTAGTCTAGATTAATGACTACGCCTGTACTTAAAGGTAACGCATATGAGCATTAATGTTGTCACCCTCGTTGGTCGTGTAGGTACCGACCCAGATATTAAATATTTCGAGTCTGGTAGTGTAAAGTGTCGGTTAACACTAGCAGTTAACCGACGAACACGTAATCGAGATGAGCCTGATTGGTTCACTTTGGAACTATGGGACAAGACGGCGGAGGTAGCAGGTAATTATGTACGTAAAGGAAGCCTAATTGGTGTCAAAGGTTCCTTGAAGTTTGACACATGGAGCGATCGCAACACTGGCGCAAACCGTTCCACACCCATTATCCGCGTAGACCAACTCGAATTATTGGGTTCCAAACGCGATGGCGATGGGGGAGGAGCAGATTATTCTTCAGAACATTTCTAATTGGCCAGTAGTCAGTTGTCATTTGTTTTGTGATTGACAACTGACTACTGACAATTAATAACTAATTTGCAGCGTCACCGATGCTTCTACTTGCTGTTCACCGCCAATTACAGGGGTGGTAACGTCAGCACTTCGTGCCTTGGAGGCTACAGCACGTAACAACATAGGTGGTGGTGGGGGCGCACTAGCACCATTAACTTGAATACTCACCACTTCTTTGGGTTTGAGACTTAGGGCATTGAAAACAGCATCAGCTTGCTGTTGGGCTTCTTGGGTAGCTTTTTTGAGTGCTTGTTTTTGGGCACTGGCGATCGCTTCATCACTAGCGACAAAACCAATACCATTAATTTGTGATGCACCAGCCTGGACAGATTCATCTAACAATGTACCAGCTTTGTCTGTAGCAATCCGAAAGCTGACAGTATTACTTGCAGCATACCCAGTTATTCGCTGGACATTATTGGTGTAGCTAGCAATACATAG
>CAVYXS010000251.1:0-9413 GCA_963772205.1 uncultured cyanobacterium | reverse complement strand
TTAGATAACCCGGTTATTAGAGCAATGGCAATAGATACACTCATGCTCTGGCAGCCAGATTGGAAAAACGCTATCTCCCAATATGTAGGAAGCAGATTTGAAGCTGGTAATAATGAGTTTGAGATTATCAGCTACTATCACAATCAAGAAAAAAAGGGTAGGGACGGGATAATGGTACTGTGCAAGGTAACAAAAACCATGAATAATTATCTGGAATTTCCTACGTTCCCCTTCAATACAAACTGCACTCTTGGGACTTATCAAGTCGAAAATGCCCTGAACCAAAGGTTGGCTTAAAACAGAAATCATAAGCTAAAATATCACTCATGAGCGACCAAAAAATCAATTATTTAATAACAGGTATTTGCACGTTTCATTGGAATGCTGACTTTCATAAATTCTGTGAAGTCTGCAACTTTGATCCCAATCATGCTTACTCAAAGGAGAAATGGCAGCAGTGGCAACAATTTGTATCTGGCATAAAGGCGTTTGACCAAAATACCCTTGCCAAGCTAGTTGAAGCAGGTCATCAGTTAGCACCGTAATCATAATATCAAACCACCACAGTGACTAACGCGACTGTGCATGAATTATCGAAATAATTAGCCACATGAATTCATGCACGCCCAAATCCGTCATTTGGTATCTTCGCTTGACAACTTACCCGAAGAATGGCGAATCGTCCCTACCTTTGGTAAACGTCCTCTAGGGAAAGAATGGGAAAAAAATACCTACTCTCCCAGAGAACTACAAGCCGAACTCGTCCGCCGCCGCCTAAAAGTTTGGACAAATAACAGATTGATCACCCCCACTGGTGTAGCCTTGGTATGCGGTTCTAATCATCCCCAAGGATATTTAGTAGCTATTGACTGCGACGGCGAAACCTCCTGGCGACAAATTATTCAAATTAACGAACATACAGAACCAGAAGAACTCAACCAGATAATACCCGCCGAAGCAACCGATACTCCTACGGAGTCGTTATACGAACGCGCTCAAAAATACCTTCCTCCCACAATTGCATTTACCTCTGGAAGGAAATATCGGAGCCAGCGCTTATACCTCATCCCAAATTCAAAAGCTTGGGAAGTAAAATCTCGCAAAATCAAAACTGGGAAGGATGAACAATTGGAGTTTCGAGGCAAAAACCTAGCCTCAATCCTTCCCCCTTCCTTTCACCCAGAGGGCAGAAATTACAAATGGCTTCCAGGATGTAGTCCATCTGAGCGCCAAATAGAAATAGCCCCCGACTGGGTAATTGCTCAGATGCTTGCCAAACAGGAGAAAGCAAGAAAGTTTAACCTACCCCAAGAAAAATATAACCGCAGATATGAGGTAGACAGATACGCTCATTTAATTTCCTCAATCGAGACAAATATCCAAACCGCACTTGTACTACTTGAAGTTATCCACCCTCGATTTGCAGATGATTACCATTCGTGGATTCAAGTTGGGATGGCACTTCATAGTGTTAGTCCCATTTTATTTAGAGCATGGGACACCTGGAGCCAACTTTCTCCTAAGTACAAATCAGGCGAATGCGCCTACAAATGGCAGTCTTTTAACAAGACAGGTATTACTATCCGCACCTTATTTAGATTAGCCAATCTCTCTTAATTATGAGCAGTCAAATATTACCTGACGAGAATGTAACTAACCTTGAAGACAGTTATAGCAATAGAGATTTTAATCCTGATATTCAGGAGAATAGCGATTTAGAAGAAACATTAGATAAATTAGTAAACACTGAAGTTATAAACCAAAATTCATCTACCGAGATAGATTTAAGCACTTCTGACACAAAAACCACCTTAATAACCATTCAACTAATACCAAATTCTGAAACAGTAATTGTCTCAATTGGGATCAAAGGCGCACCTCCAATTATTAAGATAATTAACGTTGCTGAAATAACATCTCATCCTGTCATAAATAACTTGCTACAGGATTTAGAAAAATCTCTCCCAGAGATGTTATATATCTGCAAGCAAAGGATGGAAAAGCAGACTAAACATCAGAATCGACAGGAACAATCAAGACAAGTACAAAAGCGTAACCTGTCTGAAGATAAAGACAAAACACCCACGCCTAACAACCAATTGTCACTATTTTAATTACCATGAAATACATTGCTATTATCGAAGGACAAGAAATTTCTCTTGATGAGGCAATCGCCCAAGATGACAATACCCTCAAAACAGCCATTAGCGTCTACTTTCCAGAATATGCTAATGCCGAAATTGAACGACAAACAACTGATGATACGGTTTCAATTCGTTTGGTAAAAAAAGCAGGTACTAAGGGAAGTCAATTCAGAGAATTGAAAAATAGTTCTGAAGAAATAAATCCTGCACTAAAGTTAGGGTGGCAGATAAAGCTTCTGGAGATAAAAAATCAAATTAGTCTCGAAAATTTAATTACCCTACAGCCTGAGATAGAAAAAGCTATCAAGCTCGGTCAAAATTGGGAAACCTACATCGAAAAAGTAACTCGAAGTCTTCAGCATCAACCTGCTACTACGAGTAGATATCCCGTACTGTAATAACAAATTTATAACCGCCATGAGTTATGGCGGCTGATTAATTATGCTTGCGAACATACAATCATTCAAAATACCCATTACTTGTTTAACAGCAATTATCTATCTAGAAAATCTCTCCGAACGAGTAAATCTCTTAAGCCTGTATCAAAAAATATTCCCAGAACAATGGCTAGAATCAACCATTCATATTGATAAACAATCACATCCAGCAAGTGCCTATATGGATAGAGAAATTGAATTTATTCAACTGGTGAATGATCATCTCTTCCCGATAGAATATATCGATGAGATTGAGTTTAGTCCTGAACATAATAGTATTCCTGTGTCACCACAAAAAGTTGAATGGTGGTATGAAGATTTCGAGGAACTAGAATACTCAGAAAAGTTCCTGCTGTCGTTGATGGGGCAAGGGTACAATATAAGCCAATGGGAACTAAACTTTGGTTTTACTCCTGATTATATTGCTCTAGCAGAAGAAATTTACTTCGAGACACTTGTCAAGCTATGCCGTCGTTACAAAAGTCCTCTTCAATATTTAGATGCAGGCATACGAATTATAGATTACTCGACTGAAAATATCTGGCTAGATGTTACGTGTGAAACAAGCGATTGGCTGGAATGGACTTATGAAAATATTATGTTTCTCAGTCAAAAGTGGAAAGAAGCCGTCTCGATGATGGAAAAATCAAATAAGCTTACCCACTTGCTAGAAACATCCCTTCCTGCTCGGAAAGCAGCAGTCAAAATTTGGAATCAAGCATCAAAATCATGAATGTAGATACAAATATCTTACCAATAATTAACTTAGAAAGTATATCGCAAATTTTGCTTGGAAATATTCCCCAAGATGATTTACTAGCGCAGTTAGTTATCCTCAAAGGACAGTTTATTTTAGTCGAACACGAAGGCAAAAAATCTAAGTACAAATTTCTTTCCCCTGAAGCAGTCGAGAAAGCCTTCACAAGTAAAACTGCTACATCTGGATGGCTTTCTAGCAACACAATTTGGTGGGGTAAAAATCCAGAGGGAGAGGCAATTATTCAGTTTTACTCTCCCCAAAAATATCAAATTAAAATTATGGGACAGGAAACGAAAGTAATTACTGTCCCCATGCCTGCATTCCTCTTTGCTGGATGCGGTAGTAGATATTACCTGTGGGCAGTTAAAGGGAGGGTATTTAAACCAGACGCACAACTGTACAAGCCACCTCTACCTAACGTTTGGGACGACTCTAGTATTTGCTTTGGGGGAAATTCTCCCGGTATGTGCAGTGCTGCAACTATAAGCCAAACTTGGGATCTGTTCTGGAAATCACCCTTTAATAAGGACTTGTCCCAAGGCAAGTCAAAAACTCATCCCGACAATATCTGCAACCAGCTAATCAAATTGCACGAGTCTAAACCCAAATCCTACCCTTCAAGTGACCTTGTTTCCGTTCATAGCTGGAAAGTCACAACCCCAGAAGACATTATTAACCACCTGTTCAGTTAATCATGAATCCCTTTATCGGTTATTACTTCGCTACAAGTAATAATTTTCCTCCCTACAGCCAAAAACTTCAGGAATACTGGCTGGCAGCAAATGGGCTTTTCTTGCGATGGCTACGCCCGCCGCAGGCATCGCACCGCCGCGAGTTACAGGTTTGCTTGCAAGTGACTCAAACTCAAGTTGCTGGACTCCAACCCCTTGAACCCTACTTTCGCCTGAAAGTCCCAAAAGTCCCCAGCCTTGTAATCACCGATATTATCAATGCTGCCAGTATCAATCCCCAACAGGAAATCCTATTCTACTTGGGAGTGACAAACAACCAATGGTGGTGTCACACGCCACTGCAAACTGCGTCTTCTACTCATGTCCTATCTCTAGAAAGCGCACTCGATAAAAGCTATACAGATGGGTTAGTGGAAATACACAGTCATGGAACTCTAGCTGCTTACCCTTCAAGTGCTGACAATCAGGAAGAAAAAGGAAAATTTCGAGTGTTCGCGATCATCGGCACACTGAATACCATTCCCACAATCTATACCCGGATAGGGATATACAATCACTTTTTCGACATCAATCCTAATCAAATATTTGAACTTCCGCCACAAGTAAAATGCTCGAATTAACTGCTTACCAACAAGCTTTACCAGTCTTACCTCGCAATCATACTCGTATCAACTTTGTTTTAGTAGGAGTAGGAGGAACAGGCGGGTTTCTTGCAGAAGACTTATGTCGAATTATCCTGCAACTCCAGCGCACGAGGAAAGAAATTAACTTTACCATCGTCGATGGTGATACTGTCGAACTTAAGAATATCACCCGCCAAAATTATCAACAAGCTGAAATTGGGCTAGCAAAGGTAGAAACACTGGTTGCAAGATGCAGCGCCAAGTATGGAATTGAGATTACAGCCATTTGCGACTGGTTTGAAGAAGATATGATTCGCACCACCAATTCATGGAACACCCTAACGGTAATTATTGGTTGTGTAGATAACAGCGCCGCCAGGAGAAAAATTCACTCAGTTCTCAAACTGAACAGTGCAAATGAGCCAGCATCGCTATTTTGGCTGGATTGTGGAAACAGCAACCACTCCGGCCAAGTAGTAGTTGGAACGCACTCTAATTTTGATATAGTTCAAGCTGCCAATAACCCAGACAAACCTAAATTCTGGTTGCATCTTCCCTCTCCGGCGCTGGTTCACCCGGAATTGTTAGTTCCTCAACTGGAAGAACTCACTGACAATAACCTCTCATGTGCGGAAATTCAAGCACGAAATTATCAGTCGCTATTTGTCAATAAAATGACGAGTGCAATCGCAGCCCAGTACTTACTAGAATTAACCCTTACGGGTGGGTTAAAAAAGTTCGCCAGTTATTTTGACCTCAAAACAATGTCAACCCGAAGTTTATACGCAAGTATCGACAATCTGAAAAAATACTATATACCGTAGATAAATCACCACAAATAGCTCACGCATATATATCCCAAAAAACAAATTCGGGATAGATTTTTATGAATCGATTCAATCACAAAACACTTGAGCTAGCCGAACATCATCCAGAGTGTTTATCGACGAGAAATTATTCTAATCTCACTCTGAAAAGTGAATCCGAAGTTGCTGGAGGTCAGTTTCATCTCGTCATGCAACAAATTGGGTTAGGGCTACCAGTCGAACCTTTCTTAAAGGAATACCCTCAAATTAATAACTGGGTCGATAAGGTAAAACCTTTTCTAAACATCCTTGGAAACAAACAATGGAGCGCCCAACTTCAATATTTATATCACGATATCCTTCTCTATAGCGAGTGTGACCTTATTATCTATGGTGAAAATCAAATAGTTGGGTTTGACTGGACAATTCAAAAACCTCCTAAATTTGAAACTCTTGAGAGCAAGTGGCAAACCCAATTGAGATTATTTCTCCTTCACGAACGGACTGGAATGCCATTAGAACAAATTAGCCTAGTTTACTTGTTCATAAATACTGATAGCATTTATCAATTTACTTACTCTGAAAATAAACATTTGGCTTTCAAAGAACGGCTAGAAGAAACACTGGCTCCTTTTATAGGAGACAACAATGAAAATAAAGATTTAGCCAATCAAATAACTCCTCAAGAAGCACATGACAAATGGCTGGCAAGAGAAATATCAACTACGGAATATTTAGCAGCAATTCCTGAAGTGGAATTATGAATCCAACAGAATTAAATATCACCAAAATCGAACTCACTTCTAACGGTGGTTGGACGCTCAATATTCTCTCACAGAGGGTAGCAACTATTACTGATCCCTTGGGAAACCGAAAAACTAGCTATTTCGGGTTCAATACCAAAGAACAAGCCGAAAAATTTAGAGATTGGCTTGTAAGAAAAAACAAATGTAGTAGTGCAGTGATCCGTCACTCCGAACGATTAGCTACTGAATGGGAGGTAAAAACTTGGAATGTACCAACCTCCCTAATTCTTAAATGCGCCGTTAAAGATTTAAAGGAATCTAGCAATGCAACTATCTCTACTAAATCTGTCCTACAACGAGGATAACTCATCACTAGATATTTTCAATATTCCTAACTTACAAAAAGCAGAAACTCTCCGCAAGCTAGCTGCCTCAATGCAGTCAAATATTGACCAAAAGAAAAATCCTGCTATTGGGAATCAAAGGGCAACCAAGCGCCGTAAAACTATAGCTCAAGGGATAATCCAAGAAGGAATTGAACTTGAGATTATCCAGTCTTGGTTATTTGCGATCGCACAAATGTGGGAAGTAGGAAATATCCCACCAATACTACGCGGTATATCTCGTAAATCACAGGTGGAAGTGCTATTTAGGATTTCTCAAAGTGTAGAACCTAGCCAGAAAATCCAAGAAATACTAAAAGGCGAATATTACCAAGACTGGGTAAAATCTCTCAGTCGCGCGGGGTTAAATACATCAGGTGAAATCATATCAGCAATAACAGCAATTCAACAGATAGTAAAACCTGAAGCAATTGATACTACCAAGCAACAACTTAATAAGCTTGAGTTAGAAATCATTGGCATGAAATCTGGAGATTTCTTTCCTACTCCCAAACCAGTCTGTCAACGGCTTGTTCAACTGGCAGATATTGAACCAAATTGGCGAATTTTAGAGCCTAGCGCTGGTAGCGGAAATATTGCTGAGTATATCACTCAAACTTACCCAAATGTTCAACTAGAGGTAGTTGAGGTGAATTACAACCTACGACAAATTCTAGAACTCAAAGGATTTAATCTCGTAGGGAAAAACTTTCTGGAGTTTAACCCCAGTTATTTATACAATGCCTGTATCATGAATCCTCCATTTTGCGAACTTATCGAGCATATCTATCAAGCTTGGAAGTTAATTATATCAGGTGGTGTATTAGTTTCAGTCGTCCCTGAATCGGTTTTCTTCAAGCGGAAGTATCAAAGCTTCAAAGAGTGGCTACAGAGTAATAATAGCTATGTCGAATTGGTAGATAAAGATGCCTTTTTGAGTTCAAATAACCCTACAAATGTAGCTACTAGAATCGTCAAAATAATTAAACCATAGTGTACTACAAACGTATGGCATACTGCCAAATTGATGAAACTAGGTATGTCACGTACATTTTCCCTAAATTCGGAAAGTATGCGAGATACAAAATCCTTACACAGCAAGAATTAGAACTAGCAGTTACTAAGTGCAAGCTTGCTGGTTGGAAAGTCAGTAATGTCACCAAACTTACTAATAAAATGCTTGAAATTAAACCCCAACGAACAAGGAGATAAATATGGCAATTGAAACTATTGCTTCCTACAGATTTATTCCTGGTAAAGATAGTCACATAACAACTTATGGCGCACCGGAAGAACAAACAGTTGCAATTCACAATTCAAGCACAACATCTGTGTCACTGACTTTCACAACTGAAAATACATCTGTTCTTAGACAAATCATCATCAATCTTCAGCAAATATATCAGACACTTTTAAACACCAAAACTGGAATTATTCAGGAAGACACTTACATGAACAACTTTATCGAATTCAAGAAAGAGTGCATTGAGAACAGCACTACGAGAGGGTTTACCTCCACAAGCGATTGCGAGGTTTTCTCGATTAAAGATTCTAAAGTTTAAATGATGAAAACTGTATCTAAATAGCGAAAAATCAATAAATCTTTCAAGTTGTCTTTATAACAGACGACTTTTATTTTTTACAACGGCTTTTTGCTTGACGCATTAAAGATTGATTTCAATTAATTAAAATTATGGCAAGAAATCAAACAAAGCCTACTACTGAAGAAAGCACAGTCTCAGAGCCTGAAATCCCTCAACAAAACGTTCAGAATGGGGCAAACATACAAAAGCGTAAATCAGCTATTTCTAAATTTGCAAATCCTGAGTACAATGCGCCGATTAGCAATATCTGCATCTGCCAAGTCATCAACCACATGGAAGCAGAAAAAGTTGGGTTGTTTATAAAAGATAAGTATTTAGCAGCAATTAACTGGCAAGGACAAGAACCAACACACAAGCACACCTTCTCCAGTGGTACGCCAGAAATGGGAGTGTTGTTGCAATCGCCCAGAATGCACATTCTTGATGTTTCTCCCAGATATATTGAACAGCGCGATGATGGCAAAATTGTGGGTGTGTACGAATCACCTGATGGGTACGAAATGTACCAAGCACTCGGCAAAGATGCCGCAGTATTGAGACGATTCTACTTGTTGCAACTTGTCGATGAAAATAATAACAACCTGCACTCAGTACCAATTGTCTTGTCAATCAAAGGCGTTGCATCATCAAAATTTGGCGAGGCTTACAAGCAATTCCAACGCGAACTAGAGGTTGCATTTGCCCGATTTACTGATACAACTGTCGCTGAAAAACGTGCAGAGTTTCATCGCCTTGGTGCATTTCAACCCACCTTCACACCATCCCTTGAACCGAAAGAAGCAGTTAACCAAAGAGATAAATCCTGGGTAGCAGTTGTCACTTCCTACAAATCACCAAACCCTGATGGCAGCGATTTTCTCGAATTCTTCTCAGAAGGCAAAGAAATCGATATCCAAACAACAATGCAGGCAAATCCCGAATTCTCTCACCGCATCGGTAAAACATCAACCGTTGTAGCAGAACATAACCGCCTCATAGGTGCAGCCGATATGCCAATAGCAGCACTTCCTCCTAGTACAGCAGGTCAGGTTTATACAGCATACAGCACTGAGATGGAAGAACTGCCTTACTAAAACAAACTACTTCATTTAACTGAAGAGGGTGCTAGAAATAGCGCCCGTCAAGGAATTATCCACTAAAAACCAAGTAACAAATGAAACTAACAATTGAACAATCTAAACTCGCAGAAATTCTAGAAACCGCTTACCTCGCAATCTA
>CAVYXS010000250.1:0-11368 GCA_963772205.1 uncultured cyanobacterium | reverse complement strand
TATGGCAAAGATTTAAACGCAATCGCAATAACTCTTCCTATGCCAAAGGTGCATTATCAGGATACTTAGCAGACAAGTATTCTCTTGGTGAAGGAGAAGAAGGTTGGCGACAAGTATGACAAGGTTATCAACATAGTGATCGCAATTCCTTTTTTAAAGAGTTACAACAATTACTGCAAAAAACTGGTTACATTCATAAATAAAAATAAGAAGAATCAATCATCAAGAGAAAATCAATGAAATTACAAAGTTTGCTATATTTTGGAATTAGTCTAGGAATTTTTTGTGGTAATTCATTTGCTAATTCACAATTAGTTATAGCCGCACCAGATCCCATATTTAAACCAATTCTTCAGGATATTCGTAATCAACTACCAAAAGATATGGTAATACGATTACCTGCTTTGGTTCCTGATAAAACTTATGGGGTTTATGCAATAATTCGTAGATATAACAGTGACTATTCAGGCGGCTATCTTGCAGTTGGAACATTTGCCTCAAGCCCTAATTGTTCAGCTACTTCTTGTAATATGGGAAATATATTTGTTATGCGAAATAATCCGATGAAAAACAAGTATGAGGATGGATTATCAGAAAGTAGGCGTAATTCTCAATCAATTAATCTGCAACGAGGAATTAAAGGTTTTTATTTTTATGCTCGTAGTGGTTCTGCTGGGTATAGACATCATGTTTTATGGAAACAAAACGGGTTATATTTTGAGATTGAATCTAGAACTTTATCTAAGCAACAAGTTATTAATATGGGAATTTCAATGGCTAAAGAATCTCCAATTAGAAGTGCTAGATAATTAAAAGTTTTCTGAATTTAATGTTGTAATAAAAGTGAGTAATAAAATGAAGGCATTATTTATCCTGGTACTCAGTTTAATAATTTTGGGTGCTAACGAATTATCGGTATTAGCAGCACCAACACCAATCTTTAAACCTGTGATTAATCAAATTAAACAGCGTTTACAAAATAATTTAGCTTTTCGCTTACCAACTAACTTACCTAAATCTATAACTCAGGGAATTAGCAAAGATAATTTAAAAGTTGTCTTGAAAGTTAATAATCAAAATGCTTCTATTGCTTTACTTAATACAGGGAAAGATTGCCAAAATATCAATACTGGCAGTAGATTATATTCCTTAGATTGTAGGCTGATTTTTATTCATACTGCTTTGTTATCTTCTGATTTTTACAAAAATTATCAAGAAAATTATCGCTCAAATACTTCTCTCAAATTGCCAAAAAATATTGGCTCTTCTAGACTAAGTATAGAAAATTAATACCTGATACAAGCTTAATTCCTTACATAGTAGGGGATTCAAGAATCAGAAAGCATATTTTCATTAAATGTTTGATTCTATTTTGGCGAAACCTAGTTATATCAGGTGTTTTAGGTGTTTTGTAGTATTAATTTATCAAACGAAGTCTGGGAGAGCCAAAATATTAATCGTTATTTGCATACAGGAGATGGATAGAATCCAATTACTTGGATTCAAAATAGATTATTTTTTCAGGTTTATTCCGGTTCTTGTTCAGAGAATGAATTAATTAAAATTGCTAACTCAATGGTTAGTGAAACCCCAATAAAAAGAACTCGATAAAACAGTTACATTCATAAATAGAGGATAACCCCATGCAACTAAACTATCTTTATTCATCAATACTAACCATAGGAATTTTAAGTAATTGCTGTTTACCAACGTTGGCACAAATACCAGAATACTCAAATAATTCAGAAATATTAATATCAAAATATAATAATATTCCTGGTAAAGTAGTATTTGATGTATATGATATGAGCAATGCTACTGGGATTATCACTAATTATAATGGAGAAAATCCAAATGTTCCCAGACAAGATAACTTAGGACATTATATTACTGGTCAAAAGAATATTGAACAACTTAGTCAAAACCAATTGTTTTCTATTCTTATCTTGCAGGATGGTTTTGTAAGATTAGCTATTTTACAAAAAGGTCAAAAATCAAAAATCCGTTATATAGGTAAAGATTATGATTTTCAAAAACTTATTAAAGTTGGAGAACGGAGATATATATTAAATTCTCAGCATGACCCTAATGAAGGGGGTGATGATTACTATGATGTTGACTTGAGAAATATCAATAAACCTAGCATCAAGAAAATAGATTTAGCTACTGCTCAAAGATTGGGTAAGTCTAACAGAAATCGTTAGTTGCAGTTTTTTGTAACAATGATGACAGCGTGTATTTTCTCTAAAAGCAGCGATACCTGCGGTCAGCAAAGCGATGGTCGCAAGCGAACCGCCGTAGGCATCATACGCTTCCTGAAAATTCTACCCCAATACCTAAACCAATACCTAAGCCGAAACTTGTTAAGCGATTGCCCCCATTCTTAGAAGAAACCCCGTAAACATCTACCTATGGCCACACTAATTCCCTCATTCAATAGTTGCTCAATGCGAATGACCCCCGGCGAGAGGAGGTTAGCGCAGCGCTCGGAGGAAAAATTAGAGGATGATTATTTACTTTGGTACGATGTGCCAGTAGGTAAAAAGCAATTGCACCCAGATTTTATCGTGCTGCACCCCAGACCGGGGCTTATTTATTCTGGAGGTCAAAGACTGGAAATTAGACACCATTGAAAGTATCAACCCCTCCACAGTCACCATAATTACTGAAGATGGGGTAAAGGAAGTCAAGCACCCATTACAACAAGCCAGAGATTATGCCCTAGCAGTCAACAAAATGCTAGAAAAAGATTCTCTTTTGGTGCAGCAAGAAGGTAATTATCAAGGTAAGCTGGTCATTCCCTATGGTTACGGCGTGGTATTCACCAACATCAGCCGTAAAGCATTCAATGAAAGTGAACTACCAGCCGTATTTGAGTCACACTTGGTTATCTGTAAAGATGAAATGCTCCCAAGTACAGATGCAGGGGAATTTGAGCAACGACTTTGGGATTTGTCGGCATATCAATTTGGTAAAACCCTCACCAGTAGCCAAATAGATAGAATCCGCTGGCATATCTTCCCAGAATTACGCATTAGTGCCAAACAATTATCTTTGTTTGATGTAGACACCACCACCGAAGATGCGCCGCAGTTGCAAATCCCCGACATTCTCAAGATTATGGACTTGCAGCAAGAACAATTAGCCCGCAGTTTAGGAGACGGGCATCGGGTAATTCATGGCGTGGCTGGCTCTGGGAAAACCATGATTTTAGCCTACCGTTGTCAGCACTTGTCTCAAGTTGATAAAAAACCCATTTTGGTGCTATGTTTCAATGTCTCCCTAGCTGCCAAACTCCGGCAGACTATCCAAGATAAAAACAAAGTCAGTCGGATCAAAGTACGTCATTTTCATGGGTGGTGTATGGATTTACTCAAAAAGTATGACATCCCCAGACCCGACTCTAGAGAGTATCAAGGTGAAGCTTATGTAGAAGAACTGGTAAACCGAGTAATTACCGCCGTTGATGCCCAGTTAATACCTGCTGGCACATACGGCGCAGTCATGCTAGATGAAGGCCACGACTTTAAACCAGAGTGGCTCAAATTAATTGCCCAAATGGTCAACCCTGAAACCAATTCATTGCTTATTCTCTATGACGATGCCCAAAACCTCTACGGTGAAAAACGCAGTAAGAAATTTAGCTTTAAGAGTGTAGGCATCCAGGCACAGGGACGCACCACTATACTAAAACTCAACTACCGCAACACAGAACAGGTGTTAGGGGTAGCCTATGAATTTGCTAAAGAAGTAATGCAACCCACCACCGGGGATGATGACCAAGTGGTATTGGTAGAACCCGCTAGTGCAGGACGACAGGGAGCAATACCAGATTTAATTAAACTTCCCAGTTTTAAACATGAGGTAGATTACCTAGCAGGGCGAGTGCAACAATTACACGAGCGAGATATCCCCTGGAATGAAATAGCCATTATCTACCGCTCTAACTTTATGGGCGAGAAAATATACAACGACTTCCAACAAATGCAAATCCCCATCGAATGGGTCAATGCCAATAGTGACAGCCGCAACTATCACCCTGATGAAGCCAGTATAAAACTCATGACTATGCACTCATCTAAAGGGCTAGAATTTCCTGTGGTGTTTATTCCTGGTGTTGGTTATATGCCCCACCAATACAACACACCAGAAGAAGAAGCGCGGTTATTGTATGTGGCGATGACACGGGCAATAGAGCAATTGATCATGACTTGCGATCGCTCCTCACATTTCACCAGCCGCTTGAGTCAGCACTGGCAAAGATAGTTTAATTAGCGATCGCCCCTCAATCAAGAGAGGAAAAAAGAGCGATGTCGGGGGGCGCAAGTTCACGGTAAGACCTGCGGCGGGCTATTCGGCGTCGCTCCTGTTGAATTTACCAGCGCACCCTCACCCCATCTCGCCAGGCTGAGAACCAAGCCTCTCAGCTAGCGCGAAAAGACTTGTCACCGGAATGTGCCGCCCTTTATTCAAAGAGGAAAGTAGGGGAGCGTAGGCATCACTCATGGTTGCAGAATGTGAAATAATACTCCAGCACTCAGATTGATCAACGGTTAACAGTACTCATGTCAGGGTAGCGCTCACCTGCTGCCACATTTTTTGGTGCAACTGCTTCAAGTCGATTCAACTCAAGTTCAGTTAGGGTAATTTCGGTAGCTGCAATATTCTCCTCCAAGTAAGTACGGCGTTTTGTACCAGGGATTGGCACAATGTCTTCTCCTTGAGCCAAAAGCCATGCTAGTGCAAGCTGACTAGCCGTTACTCCTTTTTCGGTGGCAATTGCCTTTACTTGTTCGACTAATTGTAGGTTCTTATAGAAATTTTCACCTTGAAAGCGGGGAGAATTTCTGCGATAGTCATCAGGTGCAAGATCATCAGGACTGGTGATTGCTCCTGATAAAAACCCTCTTCCTAATGGGCTATAGGGAACAAACCCAATTCCTAATTCCCGCACAGTAGGTAAAATTTCATCCTCTGGCTCTCGACTCCAAAGAGAGTATTCTGTTTGCAGTGCAGTAATGGGGTGAACCGCCTGCGCCCGTCGAATCGTCGCAGGAGCCGCCTCCGAAAGTCCTAAATAACGCACTTTTCCTTGCTTTACTAACTCTGCCATTGCCCCTACAGTATCTTCAATGGGTACGGTTGGATCTACCCGATGTTGATAATAGAGGTCAATCACTTCAATTCCCAGGCGTTTTAGCGAGGCCTCGCAAGCTGTCTGGACATATTCTGGTCTGCCACTAATTCCTTTCCAACCACCATCTGCAGTGCGGACATTACCAAATTTGGTTGCTAACACTACTTGATCTCGGTGATCTTTAATTGCTCTGCCTACTAGTTGCTCATTAGTAAAAGGTCCATACATATCAGCAGTATCAAGAAAATTAACTCCTAGTTCCAATGCTCTATGAATCGTGGCGATTGCCTCCATTTCATCACGACCACTATAAAACTCAGACATTCCCATGCAACCAAGTCCAATAGTTGAAACTTCTAACCCAAGTTTCCCTAGCTTTCTGGTTCTCATAAAATAATCTCCTAGCCGGTAATTGGAAGCAGAAAATCAGATCTTTGAAGATTATCCCTTTGTCTATCACCAAATCATCTATTATTAGAGGTATTTACTGATACAAGTTAACCAGTGTTAGGTGAACGTATAGGTTGAGGTGCAGCCCATCGCCCTGCTGTAAATTCAAGCAAGGAAACTTCGAGCGATGCCTACGGTGGTCATTGAGCTTGTCGAAATGCTGTAAACTACACACTCCATCACCCGTTACTTCTTCCAAGGTAACTTTGTTCCCATCTCAGTTAATGCCGAGAACACTAGATACATAACAAGCAGACCAGCACTGATAATAAAAATTACAACATCGTTATTCATTGGTAAAGTAGAAAAGCTGTTGGCAGTCTTACTAACTCTACCAATTTTTAGATCAGCAATAAAAGTAGGCTGCGATGCCGGGGGGCGCAAGCTCAGGGTAAGACCTGCGGTGTTCTCGAAGAATCGCCTTAGTTCCATTGGAAACGATATCAACTGCTTAAAATTAGCGAGGGTGTCATGAGAGGCAAGATAGTCCAAGGGTGCAGGAATTAAGGCATGATTAACACTGTATCTGAGATCTACTTGCAATTGATTGCAAAAACTTCACTTTATGACGGCAACATCTGCCATTGAAGGCTTTATCTCATTCTGTGATCACCAAGTTTGGTATCGCATGATTAAACCAGAACAAGAAGACTTTGACAAATTACCACTGCTATGTCTTCATGGAGGTCCAGGAGTACCACACGACTACTTAGAACCACTAGAAGCAATTGCTGCAACTGGACGGCGTGTGATATTTTACGATCAATTAGGTTGTGGGAATAGCGATCGCCCCAATGATCCCAATCTTTATTCTATTGATTTGTTTAAAGAGGAACTTATTACCGTCCGCAAAGCCCTAAATTTAGAGCAAATTCATCTTTTTGGGCAATCATGGGGCGGCTGTTTGGCACTGGAACATGCTCTTTCTCTTGCCACTGGGCTAGTTAGCCTCATCTTGGCAAATACACCTGCTAACGTTCAACAATTTGTAACCGAAGCCATAGGCTTGATGAATGATTTGCCAGCAGAAGTACAACAGATTATCCACAAGCATGAAGCTGAGGGTACAACCCAAGACCCTGAATACAAACAAGCAATGGAATTGTTCAATCATTCCTTTCTTTGTCGCTTAGATCCTTGTGCCTAGCTGCTTAACTAAAGCCTATAGCAAAGTTGGCACAGAGTTTCGCGGTGTTGGTAAAATCATCGACTGGAATGTTGAAAACCGCCTGGTTGAAATTGTTACACCTACACTGCTACTTTCAGGTTGCTACGATGAAGTTACTCCCGCTTGTGTGGAAACAGTTCACAAAGGTATTTCAGGATCTGAGTGGATACTCTTTGAAAACAGTTCACATATGCCTCATCTGGAGGAGACAGAGCGATTTTTACAAGTTTTGGCTGAATTTTTGCATCGTGTTGAAAAAAATGCTGAAACTTCTTTCTCGATTTCCCAGCCTTGATTGCGATGACCTGCGGTCGGTCGTAGACTATTGCTGGTGCGAGTGGTGGGGCTGACACAAGACAAAGCACCTCAAACAGACGAGGAGTGGGAAGAATTTATGGCAGCTTGGGGGGATTAGTTCTGGGGGAAAGATGGGCGAGGGGCGAAGGGTGCGATCGCTTCCCATCTCAAGTGAATTCTAAGAGAAATGGATGTCTGACCACCCAACGACCGCTCAGGGCAGACGCTCGTGCCTCTCTACGAGACGCTGCGCGAACGCTAACGCTTCGCTATTGCAAGGGGCAAACAATTTTGGATTTTGAATTTTGGATTAAATCTAAAATCTAAAATTCTGCGGAGCGGGGCTTGTACCGAAACAATCTAAAATCTAAAATCTAAAATTGGCTTGGTCAATCATCTTTAAAAATTTCTTCTAGCGTTAGTGATTTACCCGCTAGTTCAGAAGCCAAATCTCTAAGCTTAAACAGAGTCTCAAACTGCCCCCGTTCCAGTTGTCCTTTTTTGGCAGCTGACAGGGTTCTCTTATCTAGCCCTGTCTTTTCTCTGGCTTTTTGAATAGATAAATTTTTGTCTTCTGTCCAATAACGAGAAAGGTCAACGTATTTAGGCATTTCAGAACCATATAATTTTTGTTCTGAACCCAATTTACGCGCAAGAGTGCAACCTTGGTGCGTTGGTGCGCCAAGGTTGCTCAAATATAGCAATTTCTATCTCAGTTTTACTACTTTAACACATCTATACGTTGACACGTTGATACGTCAACGTATAGATTAAAGGTATAACAAAGGCGATAGTCCGCAGTTATGTACCCAGAAATACCAACTCCCAAGCAAACCTTTGAATTTTTCTTAGTTTGCGTCAGATTAAGTAATGTACTTCAACCAATTAACGTAGTCAGATTAGATGAGAGAACCAATCAAATCTATGTCTTGGCAGGTTGCAGGAGACAGAAGTATTAATTTACCCAAACGGTAAAGTGAGGTTTTTATGACCGAGATAAATTTTGCCGCCATGAGCAGAGAGCAGCTAAGGGAATATGTGAGAACACATCCGCAAGACCAAGCTGCATTTTACGCATACATGGACAAGCTACAAAGCGAACCAGGGATTGAAATAACTTCAATGGATCAGTTTGAGCAACTGGTTAGAGAAAAAATTAGACAATCCCAAAGTGAACAATAACCAAATTCTCAAAGCGATCGCTCTGCGGTCTGGACACCAAGAGCGATCACTGATGTTTACCCCCAATACAGGGAGACTAATAAATGATGACACAATTACAAGCGATTACTTTAGATGAGCAAGCAATCACTCAATGGGAATTTGAGCAATATGTGCAAGGGCAAGCAAAGGCAATAGCACCCCAGAGTGGTGCAAATTATTGTGTGAGGTCTGCAACTCGAAACTTTTTACCCGATGCCGATAATCAAAATCCACCCGTCCTTAGCCAAACCGATTCCCAAACTACCCCAGGTAAAGAACCACTCAAACATCTATTGATTGGTTCTGCTAAAGCTGTGACTAGCACCATTCACTATTTACAGATGATTGGTTATGCGGCAATACGGTTCAGTTAAGGCTATGCAGTGCTTGAAACAACAAACACAGGAGGATTGGTTATTGTTCCAGTACCTCTGTGTTTAACCTTTTTCGAGCGAAATTTTGATACAGGCTTTTTCACAACCCTTGGGTTGTTTCTATGAACCCTTTCAGGTAAAAGTTGGTCAAGAATCTCAACAGTTAACCAACTAAAAAAAAGGGAAGTTCTTGTGGTTGTAAGCGCTGGAATTTAGGAAGGGCACGACGAACAACTCGTAATGTTCCTGTGAAACTTAGACGTAAGGGTGAAACATTCGCGTTACTTGCAGCTTGAAAAATTAATAACCGGATAGCCCAATGTCCTAATAACAAACCGTAGACTTCTTGCACTACCTCACGTGGTTTTTGAGAACGAATATGAGTTTTTCGTCCTAAAAGATGTACTTTGAGTTCATCAATCGTATTCTCAACTTCCCAACGTTGATGGTACTCACAAGCTAGCAACTGGGCTGGGAATTTTACAATGTCCAATAAGCTCGTAATTAAACGATATTTGATTTGTTCTTCTGGGTTATCAGGATTCTCAATTGTGTACTCAATGACTCGTACTTGTATTGGCTGAAAGCCTTTTTTTCTCAATTTGCCAGAAGGATAAATATAACTCAAATAAGAACCGTCCGCTAAAGTTTCTTCGTTTAAAAATTTAACATTGGCAGGAATTCTTCCTAAATAATCACAACCTTTATTTACCGTTGCTTGCACCATTGCGTAGGAATGCAAGCCCCTATCCCACATTAACAACATGCCGGATGTTACCGAGCGCAATAGTTTTAGTGACCTGACTCGCTCTCCAATCTTATATGGGCACATTAGTGCATCGAAAATTAGATGTGTTCCTGCCTCTACCAAAATCACTAATCTAACTTTGGGAAATGCCGCTCGTGTCCCAGGACGACTACCGGGACGACCAAAAACCCTGGCATTTTCATCGCTATCTGGAATATCTAGACAGGTTCCATCAATCACTACAATTCGTAATCCATTTAAGAAAGCTCCTACCGTTTCCTTAGTTGCCATTGGCTGTACCAATTGATGAAACAACTGTCTCATCACTCCTGCTCCTAATCGCTGTCTGGCTTGGGTAATAGCTGATTTACATGGGACACGCCAATATTTACCAACTTTTACCCATGCCTCTGAAAGACCATCAATGAGATTTTTTAGTACATCCCGCATTGAATCTCTTGACCACAGGCTCATTGCTATTATCAGGCAAACTACCAATTGTGCTGGTAATGAGCGATGACGTTCCTCTTCGACTTTATTTTTAGCGATCGCTTGTTCGATTGAAGTTGCTGGGATAGCGACCTCTATCGCTTTGAATATCTCCGTACTTTGTATCTTGGGAGACACTAACGAAAATTCTTTGAGATGCACCCTGCTTGATTTCCATTTTTGGAAACAATGCCTATTTTACAGCTATTCGAGCCTTAACTGAACCGTATTGGGTTATGCGGATGTGGGTGATTGGAGTCCCTTGCTACCAAGCCCCAATCCAGGAGAGGTGATGAGCATTTTGAGTAGACCTATTGTGGTGAAATAGCTGTCACGTCAAATCCAGTAATAGATGCCCCCATAATTCGGGGGCTATTTTTGTAAGGATGCGATGCCCTTCTCTACGTTAAGTGCGGGACGCTACGCGTAAGCGGAGCTATGCCGTAGGCTTTACGCGCAGCGTGTCGCAGACAGACGCACTCGCGAAGGGCGCAAGCTCAGGGTAAGACCTGCGGCGCTTGCGTTGCCATCGGCATAGTAACTGTTGCACTACACCATGAATAACACCACAGTTCACCTAGTTGGTTGTACAATGGTGGTGTTTTATACTGATGCCCATTGCTGGCAATTTCGGGTGATTAGTATCTCAGCGGCGACCGAACAGGAGTCCTCGTGATTGGCAAGCAGTTTAAAAACCAAAGCTTTCGTTCCACCCTAGACTATGTGCTAGGCAAAGAGAAAGCCACTATTATCGATAGCAACATGGGTGGCACTACACCCAGGCAGTTAGCTAAAGAATTTGGTGCTGCAAGAAAAATGCGACCACTGCTGCAACGCGCCTGCGCTCACGTTATTCTCTCTATATCCCACCGCGACGCATCCCATGAGAAAGGGGAATACCACGAGCATTTGAACGATGAGCAGTACGCAGAGGTTGCCCAGCGTTGGCTCTTTGAGATGAAATTCCTGGGTGAAGGACTAAATCAAAGCCAGTACGTGATTGCCCGTCACCACGACACCGACCACGAACACATCCATATAATTGCTTCTCGCATTCGCATGGACTCTTCAGTTGTGTCGGACTCCTGGGACTACCGCCGCAGTGAGGTGGTAATACGACAGTTGGAGAAGCAGTTTGGGTTGTCAGCTGCCCCATGTAGTAGCGAAAGGGTTGCTACTCAAGTTCAACAGAAGTATGGCATTAAAGCCACAGTAACTGACCGTCGCGCCCAAACCCAGAAGCAGAAACACCACACAAGTAGCAAACCACCTGTTACCCAACTACTAGCTGACATCATTGATGAAGAGACATTAGACCAACCCACTGTTACCGAGTTGATTAGCAGACTACAGCAGCATGGTGTTTTGGTTCATCCACAGTTTAGCAGCAGGGGGTTGTTTAAAGAAGCTATCGTGTTTGAGATGAATGGGTGAAGGTGGCTGGTAATAGGCTAGGGTCAGCATACAGCTTTCCTGGTTCAGAAAAAACGTGGTGTTTCCTA
>CAVYXS010000249.1:0-7564 GCA_963772205.1 uncultured cyanobacterium | reverse complement strand
ATACAGAAGCTTGGATTGAAATCAGCCGCAGCAACGACTTCTTAATCCAAGACAACCTGGCGCGTCAGGCAAAACAATCCAAAACAGCCCGCACTTTAGCCATAACCAAAGGACAAGGACGGGACGTTGGAGCGGAAATAAAACAGGAGGAATCCTTTGAAGCCCAACGACGACTTTATGAAGGGACGAAAGCATTGCACTGTGCGCCTGTATTTCTAGTTTACCGCCACAGTGCCCAAGAGTTAACCCACGCTTGCAACTTATTGGCTAACAGTTTTGAGACTGCCAAAGTAATTCGAGAGCGTAATATTGCTTGGGAAATTTGGTTGCAAACCCTGCCGATTACCTGCAAATGGTTGCTGCACGGAGGCAATCTCAGCGAACGCAGAATAACTTTAGATACCCATACTGTGGCTGGGATTATGCCCCTAACTGTCCCCAAGGACATCGATAAACAAGGTGTAGAATTCCTTACCAGCCGTGGTGGTAAGCCTATTTATGTTGACTTATTTCACCAGCAGATTGGACGCGCTCTAATTACAGGTACTTCCGGCTCAGGAAAGAGCGTTTTGGGATGGCGCTTTGCTCTAGAGGCATTAGCGAACAATATTCCCGTTGTTGGTATGGATATTTCTGCCAGTGGTAACAGCACTTTCAAGACGGCAATTGAGCTTTTGGGCGAGCAAGGAGCATATTACGATATTTCCAGTGGCAGCAGTAACCTACTGGAACCGCCAGATTTGCGACGCTTCGACAAGTCAGAACGGGAACGGCGCATGGAGTCTTGGAAGGACTTTATTCGCAAAGCCTTAACAGCCATCGCAATGGGTAAAGTTGAAAACCCCCATCTAGCTCAACGGGTTGATGCTTTACTGGTGAAAGCTTTGGACGTATTTCTAAAAGACCCAGAAATTATTACTCGCTACAACCAAGCCTTTGAGATGGGCTGGCTTTCACCAGAATGGCAGCAGATACCCACACTACCAGATTTCGTCAAGTTCTGCACCAGAGAGCGCCTGAATCTGAGATCCTTTGAAGAGATTGACCGACAGGCACTCAATCAAATCCAAAATCAGGTTAGCGCTTTACTAGCATCTAGGTTGGGGAAAGCGATCGCTCGTCCCAGCACTTTTTCCCCATTACCGGCGATTAAATTCTTTGCTCTCAGTGGATTGAGTAACGAACAGGATGCTTACTTGATGGCAATTAACGCCCATAGTGCCTGTATCCGTAATGCCTTATCCCATCCCAAGAGTTTGTTTATTGGCGATGAGCTTTCCGTATTATTACGTAAAGATGGCTTTGCCCAGATTATAGGCGAAACCTGTGCCACGGGAAGAAAAGAAGGCATTGCTGTTCTACTGTTGTCCCAAGACCCGGATACCATTTGCGAGTGTTCAACAGGCGCTCAAATTATGCAGAACATGACCTACCGGATTACCGGACGTATTACCAGTAGCGGTATTGCTTCTTTCCAACAGTATCTGGGCTATCCCGTCAATATTATCAGTCAAAATGCAACTGAAGCATTTTTGCCCCGTACCAGCGACCTTTATTCCTGCTGGCTAGTAGAAACAGGTGGTAGATTCTGGCGTACCCGCTTTTACCCTGGCGAAATGATGTTGGCCAGTGTTGCCAATAACCTGGATGAACGGGAAGCACGAGAACGGGTGATGGCTCAGTATCCAGATACCGCTAAAGGCAACCTGTTAGGACTGAGAGCGTTTACTGATGCTTACATTCCTGCTTTGAAGGAAAACAAAGGGTTTAAGCATATTGGTGGAGAGATAGATCAAACCGCAGCATTACGCGATTGGCTACGCCCTAACGTAAATCCTGCGGACATCCACCAAAGTGGAGCATCTCTGCAACAAGAAGGCGATCGCCCAGAGAGTAACGATGGCCAACAGGCTCAAGAACGCCTGATTGCAAGTTGATATATCTAAAAACTTAAGGAGCGTGAATCATGAAATCTAAACTTCCCTTTATCAGATTGATAACACTGATTTTAATTATGAAACTTGGTTCTATCGCTAGTCCAGCCCTTGCTCGCACTCAAGACAACGGTCGAGATCCAGTAGCTGCTGCTGTTAGTAACAAAACTACTGGTAGTAGTATTTTCACCTCAGACACAGCATCTCAAATCAATGATTTTGTGGGAGATGTCAAAAATTTCGCTCAAAATGACCTATTTAATCCTCTTGGCAATCTGCTCAATTCTGCCTTGGGTGCAATTCAAATTCCAGATTTAAACAAAGTTTTGGCAGGAATTATGAACGGTTCTGCCAACAACGACCCTGGTGCGGTGCTGTCTGAAACTTTGGAGAACAAAACCAATGGTCAAAGCTCTTATGGTATCCGTGAAGACCTTGGTAAATACGCTACTAGAACAGTTGCCACAGAGATCGCTAATCAGGCTACTTTGAGCCAAACAGCCCAAAGTCAGATGGCTCAAATTAAGCAAGCTACTCAACAAGATACTCAAGAAAGCGTCAGCTTGGGTGAGGAATCCCAAAGTTTAGATGTCACCCAACAGATTTTGCAAAACCTATCCCAACAGACTGCCCTTAGCAGTCGCGTCAACGAGCGGATGCTTATTGAAGCCCAGCAAGCACGCATTGACAGGGCATTGAGTAACACCTTAACCGCTCAAACAGCCAAGGAACTTTCAGCCATCAATACTGCCGATCGTCGTAAGAGTGTTGCCGCAGGCAATGCTGCCACTCAACAGGCGGGCTTGTTGATCATGCCTGGTGGCATTACCCTTGGTTCTGACAAGCAGTAGCTAGGAATTGGAATCTTAGAGCTAGTACCGCCGTGAATTCAAAAGTCAAAAAGCTGATTAATCAACCTTTTTAGCTATTTCCTAGCAAGTTTTAAGAGTAGGGCTATGGTTGGTTTATTTATGTCGTGCTGTACTAGCTCTAAGTAATTAATTAGACATTGTAAATCAATAACAACTTACGCAAAACCTTCCATTTCTTCGTGTCTTCCCTTCTCTACGAGAGGCTGCGCCCTAAGCGGAGCTATGCCGCAGGCTTTATGGGATGATCCGCGAACTTATTCCTTATCCGTAAGTCCTATCAATTTTAGCTGCCATTGCCCAAGCGGGCACCAGCAAAGCTGATCGCTAACGCTTTCGACACTCATGATGCACATTATTGCTCTATCATTTCCAGTAAAAGGCGGAGAATCCGATGCCTTAGAAATTATCTCCAGTTCTTTAGAACTTTCTCGCACCACAGTTGAGTCGTGGAATACCGTCTGGCTAGTTACTTTAGATCCCCTCGGTTCGGCATTATGGATTGGCTTGATTAAATTGGGCATCACCTTGGGAGCCGCCAGCATCTTATTTGTGGCGTTGACTACTGGCAAGGAAATCATTGAAAAGCAATCATGGTCAGAACTGGCATCAATCTTTGTTTGGCCCATCGTGATTATGATTTTCTTGGGGGCTAACGGCAATATACTGGCGAAGACAATTATTGTTATCCGAGGCTTTGCTTACAACCAAGTACAAAGCGTTCTTCAGCTTCAAGTTGGTGAACTAACATTTCGAGATGCTATTACCAATGTGGCAATTAGCAGTATCGCTAGACAACAGCTAGAAAACCTCTATAGCGAATGTCAAGGAAAAGTCGGTACAGAGTTAGTTGAATGCTGGAACTCAAAGCAAGCCCAGGCACAGGCAATTGTTACCAAAGCTGAAGAGCAAACTAAATCTCCACTCCAACCACTACGAGATTTTGGTAGTTTTCTCTGGAATAGAACTTTGCCTGGTCAAATTGGTACTGCTGTTCAGTTTGCCAATGATCCAGGTAGTGTATTTCGAGATACTGCCATCCCCATTATTCGCTTTATTCTGTATGCCCTGCAATGGGGCTTTGTAAATATTTTGGAAGCGGCTCTGCTGCTGACGGCATTATTTGCACCGATCGCAGTTGGTTTATCTTTACTGCCATTACAAGGTCGTCCTATTTGGGCATTGCTGACAGGGTTTATTTCCTTGTTTGGTGTTCAACTTGGTTACAACATTTTAGTAGGTTTAGCAGCCGTTGTGCTGGTGAAGTCGGGTGCTGAATTAGCATCTGATGTAGCATTTTTATGTTTCCTGAGCATCTTTGCACCAGTTTTGGCGGTATTGATAGCTGGAGGTGGGGGAATGGCAATCTATAACGGCATTTCTGCCAATGTCAAAGGCTTAATCGATATTTTTAGCAGTGCCATTGGAACTGCAACCAGTATTGCTCTACTCCGTAGGGGGTAATAGGTAATCGGACAGAAATATTTACACATTAGGTTTTAAGCTACATAAGGGTTTCAGGTCGAAATTTGTGTAATTAATTTTGTCTTACTACTTACCAATTTCGGATTTTAGATTTTGGATTTTGCGGAAAGTCTGTAGCAAGATCCCGCAGGGTGCGCCGACTTCCGCCTCTTTGTTAGCGCAGCGTAAAGCCTGCGGCATAACTAACTTCTCTACGAGACGCTAGCTTGCTTAAGAGCAGGGGTACGCTTAGAGCGACGGGCGTCACTTTTCAAGACAGTCAATCACGGGAAAATCCCACAATCAAGGGATGAAAATCCTTATTCCCTGTTCCCTGTTTTCAAGCTAAACGGTCATGTGATAAATCACACAACGAGGGCATGAAAATTAACCTACCCTCATCCCCAGTCCCCAATCCCCAGTGCCTATTTTCAAGACAGGCATCATAACTTTCCAAGACGAATTAAAAACCTTTAACACAAGGCTGTTCGGTGGATTCTCAAACAATACTACTTATGCCAATTTGGTATGACTCTGCAAATTAAACGACTTCAAGCCCCATTACTTCCAGAAGCCAAAAACCTCCTAGCTGTTTGCTTTATCTGCCTAACTGCATTTAACGGTCTGATATTTTTGTTGACTCTATTCACCGCTTTCAGGGTCAATAAAATTGCCGATCGCAAGACGACTTTTGCCCAGTTGGTAAATGGCGAGACAATCTACATTTCCGAGCAAGACCGTAACTGGCGTTATCCAGCTGTAATTCAAAAGGTAGTTAGTGACTGGACAACCCTAACATTTAACTGGGATAACAAACTCACTGGCACTAATCAACCAGACCAAGGCATTCAAGTTGGTAGAAATGGGCGCATTCCCACAAATGCTTGGTTTGCTTCCCTGCTGCTAGAACCGGAATTTGCTAAAGCTTCTCTACCGAAGATTGCCGCATTAGTTCCTAGTAGCTTATTTTCAGGTCAGCTGCGTAGCACCACTATTATTTCCTATTTGTCAGAACCGAGAGCAGTACGACCTGGGGAATGGGAAATAGATATGATTGCTACCCGCATCTTAGTTGATCGTACTACTGGTAGAGATGAGCGTATTCCTTTTAACCGCACCTTTACCGTCCAAGCAGTGGAGATTCCCCGATCTCCTTTAGGTAAAGATGCTCCCCTGGTAGAACAGAAAATTTATGAAGTGCGATCGTCTGGACTGCAAATTACCAAAATGGTTGAGTTCAATTCTCAGCAACGACGCTAAAGGAAAAGGGTAGAATTATGACTAATTCAAATCAAAATCATGAATTTGACTACCTAAACGAGAACTCTGCTGATTCTTCCCCGGAATTCAACATTACTAACGGCAATCATCGCTCTACCCAAGCAACTTTGGTGGCTGATGATGATATCAGCCCTGAAGAGGAGCAGTTGTTGGCAGGTTATAACCCTACTGCAAATCATCTCATTTCCGAAGAATATCGCTTGAAACAAGATGCAGAAGGAGCAGTAGAGCGACCGTTAGCAGAAAAACCCAGTGTTCGACTAGGTTCAGTAGTTGCCTTAGTGGGAATCGTTATTGGCTCTGTAGCACTGATCTGGTTTGGATTTCTTCAACCGAAACCTCCTGTCAAACAAGTAGTTCAGACTCCTACTACATCTCCAAAAGGCGAACCAGTTTTAGATGAATCTGCCGAACTAAAAAGCAGATTAGCGTTTCATGACCAACGGCAACAACTCAAAGTGGAACCTGTTGCTGCTAAATCCCCAAATCCAACCCTACAAAATAAACCTAAACCAAAGCCATCTCAACCTCCTCAGACTTTTTCACCGCGCACAACTCCTGCATCGCGCATAACACCAATAACTCCTGTAAGAATTTCTCAACCTGCGCCCCCAGTAGTGCGGTATATTTCTCCAAATCCTGTAAGTTATCAAGCTTCACCACCAAGACGACAGCCTGAAAGTAATGTCGATCCTTTCCAGCAGTGGAACCAACTAGCTAGTCTGGGACAGTCGCAAATCGGTAACTCTAAAGCAGCTGAAACTCAGTCAGAAGTTGCTGTGAACACTCAAACTCCTACAGGCTTGAAACCAACAGCTAGGACATCCATTTCCACTCCTGAAGACCCTGGTATTCAAACAGTTTTAATTGGCTCCAAAAGCACTGACAGTAAAACTGATAACTTGACTCCAGGAATGGTAGGTATCCTCAATCGTACCCCTGTAGCTTCAGCCGCTCTCAATGTAAATGAAACTAAAGAGGTAGCGCTGGGTACATCTGCCCCAGGTAGAATTATCATGCCAATGATTTGGGATCAGGGAGGGAATAATAAGAGCGATCGCTTTGCTATCGAGTTAACCAAACCTCTCACAGCCACAGATGGCACGGTGGCACTCCCGGCTGGTACTGTTTTCGTCACTAAAACAGTGGCAGTAGGTCAAAAGAATAACTTGGTATCTGCTAGTGCGATCGCGCTGATTTACCCTGACTCCCAAGGCACAGTCAAACAGGAAACCATCCCGGCTGATACTCTGTTAATTCGCGGTCGAGGACAGCAACCGTTAATTGCTAAAAAGCTGAATGATGTGGGGACAGATATTGCCCAACAAGATTTGTTAGTTGGATTACTCAGTAGTTTGGGTAAAGTGGGAAGCATAGTGAATCAGCCCCGCACTCAATCTAGCACTGTTGTTTCTAGTGGCACTTTTAACCAAAGTACTATTACTAGTAACTCTAATCCTCAGATTTGGGCGGCGGCGTTGGAAGGCTTTTTTAGTCCAGTCAGTGAACGTCTGTCTAGACGCTCTGACCAAGCAGTGCAAGAATTACTACAACGTCCCAATATCCAGTTTTTACCTGAAGGTACAGAAGTCTCAGTTGTCGTCAATAGTTTTTTGAAAGTTGAACGATGAAACAATTTGCTACTCTTATCATCGGCACTAGCACATTACTGCTCAGTGTGACAGCACCTGTTGTACAGGCACAAGTACAAACTCCTACATATCGCTTGATTGAACGGGATATGGCTGCAAGCAGTAGGATTCAGGTTCAAGTTACTCCAGGACGTGCTACGCCTATTAGCTTTACTCAAACCGACGAGGCGATCGCCTACATTTTAGTAGCAGACCCTTCACGACTGGTCTACACCACAGATACAGATTTAAAAAGCGGACGCGCTACAACCATTTTTCTGAGGGCAATCCAACCGCTAAAGTTTCCAGGGGCTACCACCACTACCATAACTAATTTACTTGTCCAAACTGTAGACCAAGCGGGACAAAAGCGACTCTATAACTC
>CAVYXS010000248.1:0-34081 GCA_963772205.1 uncultured cyanobacterium | reverse complement strand
GGCATCAATCAAGGTTAAAGCGATGCTAGTTGAGCGTAATACCATATTCATAAGAGTTTTTTGTGAATTAGCTTCTAACCCATCCTCACAGGGAAGTCTTTGAATATAAGTACCATTGGCTTGTAACTCCCATGCTAGGCGATTATCTGCTAGCATTATGCCTAAAATTTCTTGCAAATCTTTAGCAATATCTGGATCTCGCATTGGGGTAATTACTTCGACCCGGCGATCTAAATTGCGGCGCATCCAGTCGGCACTGCCAATATAAATTTCCTCTTCGCCGTTGTTATAAAAGTAAAAAATGCGGGAGTGTTCTAAAAAGCGGCCAATAATGCTGACAATCCGAATATTTTCACTAATGTCTTTAATACCTGGACGCAAACAGCAAACACCTCGAATTATCAAGTCAATTTGCACTCCAGCGCGGGAAGCTTCGTATAAAGTGGCGATGATTTGCGGATCGACTAGGGAATTCATTTTGGCCACGATGCGCCCGGAAAATCCATTTTGAGCATTTTCGATTTCCCGCTGAATTAATGCTAAAAAGCGATCGCGCATATTCACCGGAGCAACTAATAATTCTCGATAAGATTTTTGACGAGAGTAGCCGGTTAAAAAATTAAATATATCGGTGATATCAGAACCCAATTCTTCACGACAACTAAATAATCCTAAATCTGTGTAAAGTCGTGCCGTTTTTGGGTTATAATTACCAGTACCTATATGCACATAGCGACGCATCCGGTCTTTTTCTCGGCGCACCACCATAACGATTTTACTATGGGTCTTCAGCCCCACCAAACCATAGACAACGTGAACGCCAACTCTTTCTAGACGCCTCGCCCAGTAAATATTATTCTCTTCATCAAACCGGGCTTTTAATTCCACTAATACAGATACCTGCTTGCCATTTTCTGCAGCGGCTATTAAAGCATTGACTATTGGCGAGTCACCAGAAGTCCGGTAAAGGGTCATCTTAATGGCTAGTACATTTGGATCATGGGCGGCATGAGTAATAAAGCGAACTACAGTGGCTGAAAACGATTGATAGGGATGGTGTACTAATAAATCCTTTTCGCGAATTATCGAAAAAAAGTCTTTTCCTTCCTCGATTTCTGGCAGATCTGAGTTGAGGTTAGGTTCCCGCAGGCGTTGGAGGCGGGCTGGGACTACAGACTGACGTGGTGGGTCTTTGAGTTCGCTGAGGGGTAATGCCATAAAATACATTAAATCCCGCAGTCCTAAAAGACCGTCTACTTCATAAACATCGCTTTCTGTCAAGTCCAAATCTTGTAATAATCGCGATCGCACTGCTTGGGGAGTTTGGGATTGAATTTCTAGTCTGACGGTTGTCCCACCCATCCGGCGTTTGCGGAGTTCCTGCTCAATCGCCAACAGCAAATCATCGGCTTCATCCTCTTCCAGAGCCAAATCGGCGTCACGAGTAATACGGAAGGGATGATATTCTTGGATATTCATACCTGGAAAGAGGGATTCCAAGTTATGAGCGATCGCCTGCTCTGAATGGTACCCCAGTCCAGTTTGCAGGTTGCCCATTATTGTGAATTCCCAACTCTGGTGGTAAAGGTAAAAATCGCGGTAGAACTTTCGGGACTTTGACCCTAGCAAAAAATTCCTCTTCTGTTTCGGGGTTTTTAATCATCACAGCTAAATTTAAGCTGAGATTGGAAATATAGGGAAAAGGATGGCTGGGGTCAACAGCTAAGGGAGTTAGAACGGGAAATATTTGTTCTTCAAAATAGTTATCTAAATAAGTCCGCTGCTTCTGAGTCAAATTTATGTAGTCCAGAATATGGATACCATGATTTTCTAACACAGGTCGCAGGACTTGCTCAAAATGCTGGTGCTGTTTAGTTACCTGAGGACTGAGGCTAAACCGAATATCGTCTAGCTGTTGTTGTGGCGTCCGTCCATCGGGAGTTAACAGGCTAACCTTTGCTTCTACCTGTTGCTTTAAACCTGCAACCCGCACCATGAAAAACTCATCTAAGTTAGAGCTAAAGATTGCCAAAAATTTCAGCCTTTCCAGCAGCGGCGTTCGCTGATCGCAAGCTTCATGTAAAACCCGGCTATTAAACTCCAACCAACTTAACTCTCGGTTGATGTAGTATTGCGGATCACTCAGATTGATAGGAGTGGCGCTTTTTTTAGATTTTGACATGGTTCAGCGCAGGGGGTGCAACCCATTCAATTGGAGAATAATCAATATCTTAGTATGAACTACCTTATCTTACTTCGTTGAATATGGGTTTCTACATCTTCTTAAATCAGGCTGGCGGGAAATTCGCCGAATTTTATATCTCACGCAAAGGCGCATTCGGCGAAGCCGTTCCCGTTCGCGTAGCGTCTCCGAAGGAGAAGGGTAGGCGCATTCGCGGAGCGTCTGTCTTCGACACGCTCCGCGAACGTAGAGAAGGCACAAAGAAATACAAATATCAGCGTCTGGTCTAAATACATGAAAATTGCTGTAAGTACAGTATTTCATTAATTCATAGCAAATCCCCTCAATTTGCCACGATTTTATCCAAAAGTGCCAAAAATGTTTCAAACTACTCGCCGCCGTCTCGCTATTTGGTATACTGCTGTTACTGCTGTATTATTACTAGTATTTGCTAGCGGTGTATATATATATGTCCGCAGTACACTGATTGAGAGAATTGACGATACCCTCAATCATGTAGTGGAAATAGTCGAGCGATCGCTTGTTATTGAGCCGATACATAGCAATAAACATCGTATTAATGTAGAAGCCAGTTTTCGCGACAATGCTGACACCGTAGAAGATGACCACATTGACCTAGAATGGTTCAGTTCCACCGGTGAATTACGCTGGTCAACTTTTTCTGAGCCTTTAAATATCCCTATTCACAGTAACCGCACTGGCGAAACTGTCCGCGTCGTCAAAGCAGGGGGATGGGGGAATTCAGAACTATTATTACGACAAGTAACACAACGGGTGGAAGTGGGACGACAAGTATTAGGATACTTACGTGTTAGTCATCCTTGGTTTGAAGTCACTAAACCCAGTCGAGAATTGATGGTGGATTTAGCATTGGGTACTGGCTTGATGGTGCTTTCTGTGGCTGCGAGTGGCTGGTTTCTTTCCGGTAAAGCAATGGAACCAGTAACAGAATCATACCAACGCCTCAAACAATTTACCGCCGATGCTTCCCACGAACTGAGAAGTCCCATCACCTTAATTCAAACTAATGTACAAGTCGCCCTGGCTGACTTGGAGTTAGCAGAAGTAGAAAGTACTACGGTTTTACACTATCGCCAACAGTTAAAGCTAGTGGAACGACTAACCCAACGTTTGGGTAAATTAGTTAATGATCTACTTTTTCTAGCACGCCAAGATAGTGGTATTAGCAAAGAAGGCTTTTTACCTTGTCCCCTAGACGCCTTGCTCATGGAAGTGCTGGAAGAACAACAACTGTTAGCCGCTGAAAAAGAAATCACCCTGGCTTTGGATTTGGTTGATCCTTTGACTGCGGAAATTAGCCCCGAATTGCTAGACAATTGGTTTACACTTGTTGGTAATTGGCATCAATTAGTGCGACTGTTCACAAATTTAATTAGTAACGCTTTACACTATACCCCAGCTAGTGGCAGCGTAAATGTAGAATTGGCGCGTCTAGAGGGAATAAATCGCGTTTCTGGAATCCGCTACAGCACAGACTCAATTGCAAATTAAAGTCACTGATACGGGGATTGGTATTCCCAAAGAAGCACTACCACACTTATTTGATCGCTTTTATCGAGTTGATCCAGCCCGTACCCATAACACAGGGAATAAATCCACGGAAACCGCTACTGGTTCAGGATTAGGATTAGCGATTGCTCAAGCTATTGTCGAATATCACCAAGGTCTGATTCAAGTTGACAGCTGTCTTGGTAAAGGTACTACTTTCACCGTTATTTTACCAATAACTGTTGAATCTTAAGGGACTTCCCACAAATAAATTATCCAATCTTGTGCGGTAGACATCCAGCGCCTGGGTACGGGCGGGCGAGACGCCCACCTCACAATAAGTAATTGAGTATTTTTTTATTTGTCAGTCCCTAATTTAGCACTCACACCAAGGGTATTAGATTTTAATTCATACTTAAGTAGTAACTATTTCCGGGTAATATTACAATTTTCAAGCCTATAGTTAGACGCAAAGATATCAGAAAAATTATTTAATAAATTATTAAGGGTTGATCAATTACGTCTGAATCTGAATCATGAAAATGAATGCCATCTCAAGACGCAAAATTTAGCGTATTTACCCGAAAATATTGGGTTTTAGCCGCTAATTCACATTAGGCGTAAATTACTAAATTCAATACCAATTAAACTGTAACACTGCAGCGTTTTTGTATTTCTCCATTTGTAGAATTTCCAGGATATCAAGTCAAAATTTGACTAGGAGTTAATTATGAATAAGACTTGTCACAAGTTTGGCAAACATGCCGATTTATTTGCTGCTATTTGCGGAGGATTACTTATGAGTCTGCCAGTAATTCCTCAAGCAGCACTAGCACAACAGTCTAACTCCAAAGTTAACCCTTGCCCAAAAATTTTTTACGAAGAACCACATAACAATCAGGTTTTGGTACCAGAGGGATGTCCTCCTAATGCTTTAACTCAACGACTCCAATCCCAAGGGCTGATTCCTCCCCGGAGCCTCTCTACTAACCCATCATCTGACGATATACGCCTAGGTGTAGGTGGTGAAACACCTGGTTCAGCACTGAACCCTAATCCCAGTATTTTCAATGAACCGCACTATAATCCCACCCAAGGGAGTTTGCAGACTCCTAATCAAGGAGACAGAAATAATACACCACGCGGTTCTGTGATGCAACCGCCCCTAGCAAGACAGCAACAAACACCAATTGCGACAATCGCCCCTACAAATGGTCAAGTTAATATCAGGTTATTGAATAACACTGGAGCGAATGTGACTTACCAAATAATTGGAGATACGGGACAGCGATCGCTAGAAGGTAAGTCTAATGTCATGCTACAAGGCTTATCTATACCCATAACGCTCACATTTTACCGTGAAGATGGCGGACTTTTGGCAGTGACACCAATCACAACTTCTCAACCAGGAATGTTAGAAGTGACATTGCGCGAAACAACCAAAGTCAAACAAGATACAAGAGCGGTGAGGATTGAACAGAACGGTCAAGTATACTTAAATTAGTCAAGGGATTGGGCAGGGGGGAGCCACTGCGTTCCTGTCGCCTTGCGTCGGAATTTTGTGGCGTCATGGGGCATGGTAAAGATGATATTATCATTCCCCACTTACCGTTTGAGGATGAGAGTCACGCGATCGCGCAATAGCAATTCTTGCTTACTGTCTTCCAGTGTCCGCGCCAATACAATCGCCTGTTCGTAAAAATTGCGGGCGGTTGGGTAATTACCTAATTTTTCATACAATTGACCATAGGACTCAAAAGATTTCAATTCTTCCCGCAGATTTTGTAATTCTTTTGCAATTGCTAAACGCTGTGCTAATAAATCAATTGCACGTTCATAGCGTCCCACAGAACTGTGAGTCTGTAACTAAACCGTCAATGGCGCGTAAATAGTTAGTGCGATCGCGCTGGGGTTTCGCTATCCTTAGCGCTGCGCCATAAGTACCTATTGTCTGCTGATAATCTCCCAGAGCTAGGTAAGCATCACCTAAATTATTCAGGGTATTTGCCTCACCAATACTATCGCCAGTTTGACGACGATAAATTAAAGCATTTTCATATAATTTAATTGCTTGATGATAATCTGACGATTTGGCAGCTACCAGACCCAAATTACTCAAACATAATCCTTCACCTTCAATATTTTCAACATTGCGAGCAATTGTCAAGGCTTCTTGTAACATTTCAGCCGCTGGGGTGGATTCTCCTGCTTGCAGTAGTAAAGTACTAATGTTATTTAGTGCGAAAATTTGCGATTGAAAGTCTTGAGTATCACGCGCTAGTCCTAACCGACGACGTAAAGCATCTTCCGCTTCTTTTAAGCGCCCTAGCTGAATATAAGCCTTAGCTAGCAAATCGTAAGTTATTCCTTGTGCCTTGAGATCACCCATCGAGTGATAAATCTCTAAGGCTTGTAACCCCGACTCAATTGCTTTCTGGGGATATCCTGAGATATATTGTTGCTCGCCGATACGTACCAAACTATCCGCGTTATCTCTTGATTCCACAAAAACTGAATTATTTAAAGGGCGGTGTAGTTGTTGGGTAATGTCAGCAGCACCAGCAGCGATGGGAGTGAGTAAAAAATTTAACACTAAAAACCAAAAAGTAAAAAACTGGAATTTGTCCCCTTGGGTGAATGTAGGGGTGTGATCATTCAAAATCCAAAATCTCAAATTCAAAATAGTCAGACTTGAGAATACATACCGTTGTTTCATAAAACTTACCCGTGAAATTTCCGGACTAAGTAGATGGTAGAAAAGAAGTACATTTTTTAATATTTACATACTTTTATCGTATTTTTACTTAGATTCTGGAATAGATAAATTATCCCCCAAGTAAATGACACGAATGTCTGTAGGCAATTTGTCCTCTAGAATACGATATCCTTCCTGCAGAAAATTGGCTACCTCAAGCGGCGTAATATTTTCTCCTTCAGCTTGCAGATAAGCCGCAATCCGAGTTTCGCCCCAATGAAAAGTTTGCGCCATCAACACCACAAACCGCAAAACTGGTGCTAATTGATCTAAAGCCTGTTCGACGTAGCACCATAGAGGCGGAGAAGTCGCCTTGAGAGAATAATGAATAGCTTCAGTTGGCGGGATTTTGATCTCATTAATACAAAATGCTGTCATGTTGATCAGCCAGTTTTGCAGGGTTAAAGTTTCCTTACCAGCTTCAGGATTGCTTAAATTTAGTCCACCAAGTTCGTAGTAGATATGACGCCAAGTCAGAGCAAACAGATAATCTGCTTGTACAGGCGATCGCGCAGAATGGCGAATTAAAGTGTAGACTATCGGGCTATAGCGACAAAAAATCGCCGTAAAATACTTTCCCGTATCGGGATAAAGCTGAAACAGAGTTAACAATTCTTCGTCACTCTCATGAAACAGTGACTTAACTAGGGGGTGATGAGCTTCGGGAAAATGAGGAATTTGCACAAGCGTTAAGGTTAATAGTTGTTAAAATAGTCTTGGGAATAGCAGTCTCGTAGTCAATGACATAATATTTTGGTAATGGCTAGTTTCTGGTGCAGACCCAGACTAGTAGAGTATTGATACACTATAAACAAGGACTTTATTTTAGTCTTGCTCACAAATAAAAAAGCCGCTCCCTTATACAATCTTTCATTTGTTCATGGTTATAGCAGTTAGTGTGATGCCTTTTCCGGTTGGGCCTTTTACCTTAGGCTCCTTTCTTCCTTCCCTACCCTTGGATACCCTTTTTTCCACCCAAGGCATAATGGTAATGCTGCTTGCAGCATATGCCGGTGCGATGTGGATGTTCCTCACCAGCGCCCCCAAAGTACATACCGTCATGGTGTCAGATTTAGAAATTGCTCGACAGTTGTACGAAGGGCTGCTTGACTTACCAGCAGCTGAAGTGCCTTTGCACTACTACTACAATTACGAACAAACCATAGGCGTCACAGGTGTAGATCCCCTTTATATGTCTACAGGCCCTAGCTTCTCTGGTAGAATGATGAACAACGCCAGCGAAGGGTTGTGGTATCAACTCAAGAAAAACACCCAGCTGCACGTCATAACTGGAGCCAGTTTGGGCACAAAAAATCAGCAACGCCACGTTTGCTTTGATCGGGATTGCCTAGAAATGGTATTAATGCGAGTTGAAACACGCGGTTTGAAATTCAAAATTCGCAACCAAAAGCCCCTGAATTTTTTAATCAAAGATTATGAAGGGCGCATTATTGAACTAGCCGAGGTGGCAAATTAAAATAGTTACAAGTACCCCGGTTAAGCTGTGGGTATCAAAATAATTATTTTCTTCGTGTCTTCGTGGTTCAAAAACAATTACATTAAAATAAATTAGGGAGCATCCCAAATGTGTAAATTTATTTTTTTGTAGTGATGGCTCTGTAGCCCGCTTCCTCGAAATTAGGGAGCAAGACGCTCCCACTACAAATTTTATTTTGGCAAAATTGGGATGATCCCATAAAATATCCCAAATTATTTATCCATTTGTGGGGGCGCAAGGAATTTTGCCCCCGCTTTGGGGTATTTTTTTTTGATTGCCAGCCCCTAAGATAGAGTCAATTCAAAATTTCTGCCAACTTCTGTAGTAGTTCAGCCGCTAAATCCTGGATTTGAACTTCACACAATTCATTGGCATCCTGATAACTGCCTCCACTGATAATACCAGCCGTTAACAAATTTTTTACCGCAAAAATTCGATCTTCTGCTTGCGGGAAACTTATATATTTTTCCAACTTAGCCGCAATTTCTGGTATTGGTTTATCTATTAGCTGCTTTCTTACCCTGACAGCTACCCAGTCATCACTGTTTAAGAACGTAGTTAAAGATTCCCTTGGTGTCTGTTCCGCTTCTTCTTCACCCCACTTTTCTAACCAATCTCCATCTATATCTTCAAAATATATATCTACTGAATCCAACCCATAGTTCATCCAGTCCCTTTGCAGTTGTCTGGCGGCTTCTAAATGTTGCAAAAATTGTTCTAATCTTTCTTGAGGTTCAGTCAGCCTTTCTTTCCCCATGATCATTTAGTGTGGTTAATACCTAATCGCTACAAAACTACTGACGGTAAATGACCTGATACTAGCTAGACAAACGGAAATAAAGCAAAGGAAGTTAAGAAATATATATCCCATGTTTCCTAGAAATACCCAATGCCCGACCTGAATGAGTCCAATAGAAAGTGGTTATTATTACATGCATTACTTGACAAAAGTGCTGATGATTGAGCGTTGAGTAAAAAAAATACCAGCCAGTTCCCAGTACCCAGTCCCTAGTGCCGCTCACTAGTCTCCGTTCATGACGAGTACTTACAAATTGAATTTTAAATAAATATCTGTTCTCAGATTATCACTGTTATACAGTGATAAGTTGACTATCCGATTTACATAATCAGTGACGCTGGGATTGTAACTCAAGAATAATCCTCTATCTATACCCCACCGTTGCAACGTATTTTGCCAATGTTCAGACTTTTGTTGAGAAAATTCATCAGAGAGGCTTGTGAGTTGAATACAGAGTGGATGCTTATGCCTACTACTAACTATTATATCAGTTGCCATTGAAAAATCTGCTATATAGCACTGCCAAAAAGTGCCGTCATGATGGACGATATCCGTAGCGATGGATTTGAGAACATGAGTATCAGGTTGATTAAACTCACCCGCCATCAGTTTTTGTTTCCATATATAAAACTTTGGATCGGTTTCGTTTAGCCATTTGGGGAATAGGTAGCTATACCAATAGCGTTCCGTTGGTGTCATACGTTCATAATACTGTTGCTGCTCATCAACGGATGTAATGGCTTGAATATCTAGCCAAATTAGAGCATCCCTGATAATCTGTTGCAGAAAAAAAAGTACAAATTTCTTAGCGATTAGGGAACCAGGCTTGACATCTTTAACCCAGCGATTTATCTCCTCTAACCGTTTTGCTAAACAGGGATCGATTGTCGATGCTGTTTCGATGAGTGACTTAAGTTGATCTTTAATTTCTATTGCTTGCAAACAATATTACACCTCAAAAGTTTATGATGTTATCAGTATTTCACGATTATTTTATAGCATTATTAACCTAAAACCCCTAGAGATGCAAAATTTATCATCCCTAGAGATTGTTTCTATGCAAATAAAAATGGTGCGTTACGCCGCAGGCTAACGCACCATAGGGTTCTTGACGTGTACTAGGTAGCGGCTTCTGGGGATGAATCAGATTTTTCTGGCTTGAGTAGGGGAAATGCGATCGCATCCCGAATACTGGCACAATCTGTTAATAACATCACCAATCGATCAATCCCAATTCCTAAACCACCTGTGGGTGGCATACCATATTCTAGAGCTGTCAAAAAGTCTTCATCGACGCCTTGGGCTTCCAAATCCCCAGCGGCTTTCTTAGCAGCTTGGGCTTCTAAGCGTTCTCTTTGCTCTACCGGATCGGTAAGTTCTGAGAAGCTGTTAGCAGTTTCTCGCCCGACAATAAATAACTCAAAGCGTTCCACCAAACCGGGTTGAGAACGGTGAGGCTTTGCTAAAGGCGAAATTTCTACAGGGTAATCAATCACAAAGGTAGGCTGAATTAAGTTGGTTTCTACCTTTTCTTCAAAGGCTAAATTCAGTAACTTACCAATCGATTGGGCTTCATCTACACCGGAAATCCCAGCATTTTTACTGGCTATTTTTGCCTCTTCTAATGTTGAGAAAGAATTAAAATCTAATCCTGTAAATTCTTTCACTACATCATGCATGGTTACCCGCCGCCAAGGTGGTGTTAAACTCACATTTTCACCTTGATAGGTAATTTCTAATGTGCCGAGTACATCTTGGGCGACAGTAGTAATAATGCCCTCTGTCAACGCTATCATATCGTTGTAATCGGCGTAGGCTTGATAAACTTCAATCGAGGTAAATTCGGGATTGTGCCGAGTTGAAATTCCCTCATTGCGGAAAATTCGCCCTAATTCAAACACTTTTTCAAAGCCACCGACAATCATCCGCTTGAGGTGGAGTTCGGTAGCAATTCGCAAATACAACTCCATTTCTAAGGTGTTGTGGTAAGTGACAAAAGGACGTGCATCAGCACCCCCGGCTTCACTTTGCAGCACTGGTGTTTCAATTTCCAAAAAATCCCGCTCTTCTAAGTAGCGACGAATACCCGCCGTAATTTGGGCACGACGGCGGAAAGTTTGCCTGACTTCCGGGTTAACAATCAAGTCAACATAGCGCTGACGGTAGCGTTTAGCAACATCCGTCAACCCATGCCATTTGTCGGGTAGGGGCAACAGAGATTTAGTCAGGATAGTATATTGTTTGACGTAGACCGATAATTCGCCCTTTTCAGTCCGTTTTATAGTACCTTTGACTCCCAGGATGTCACCTGCATCTGAGAGTTGCTTAATGTGATTGAAGGCATCAGCATCTACATCGGCCATACCTTCTTGGATGCGATTTTTGTCTAAATAAAGCTGAATAGTGCCTGTTTCATCTTGCAAAGTGAAGAAAGCTAGTTTACCAAAAACGCGACGCGCCATAATGCGTCCAGCAATGGCTACTTCTAAATCAACTTCTTCCCCACTGGGTAATTCGGCAAATTTTTCTTGTAATTTTGCTGCTTGATGGGTAGATTCCCAACGATAGGCATAGGGATTAAAACCTAGTTGCTTGAGTTGTTCTACTTTCTCCAGCCTAGCGGCTCGGATATCTTCTTCCGACATGGTAACGAACTAAAGAGGGCAAGATTCATTATAGATGCTGGAAAAGTAGACAATCGTTGAGGAAGTGGAGATCAGGGAACACCAAAAAATAAATTATCCCAAATTGGCAGTTAGTAGGGTGCGTCAGTACGCATAATTTCTTGGTGTAGCAAGGTTTTGTCGCACTGACGCACCTTACATTTTGAATATTTTTTGAGCTGACAGTCCCTAAGTTGTAACTTAATAGCCGATGATAATAAAACTCATGTGTTAAGAATTTATACTATCCTCAAATCATGTTAGGCCAAATTTCCTTGGGAACACTCGGTTTAAGCGTCGGTAGCATATTAACCATCATCGGCTTTGTTGCTTACGCCCTTGACAATGCCACACTCAATCTTATTGGATTTTTTTACGGCATTCCCGTATTACTGGGAGGATTAGCGCTCAAAGCCAATGAACTCAAGCCCATACCCTTTAGTCAAGCTACAACGCCGTCATTGTTGATTCTGCGAAAGCAACAAGCAACTGTGACTCAAAATAAAATTCGTAAAGATATCACCCGATATTGCTATGGATAAGATGCCCATTTAGATGCAGCGCTTGCTTATCTGGGTCTAAGTCCTACAGATCCAGAAAGACCAATAGTTACAGGATTACGAGAAACCGAAATCAATGGAGCTTATGCCTTGATTTTAGAATTTGATTCGCCATTGATACCAATTAACACTTGGCAGCAAAAACAAGAAAAAATGACTAAATATTTTGGACCGGGAGTTGAAATTAAAATCACCCAGACAGATGAAAGTAAAATTGAACTGACACTAATTACCATTCCACAATAGACCTCTTACAAAAGTCCCCTAACACCCCACCCCCAGCCCCTCCCCGCTTGCGGGGAGGGGAGACTTTGACGTAAGTCAAAGGCGGGGTGGGGTGCTGATTTTTTTATTTATGCAAGAGGTCTAATAATTAACGGTCAACAGTCAAGTATCATTATTTTTGACTCTTGACTCTTGACTCTTGCCTAAAAATTTACTTTTCTAAACGCACTGCATACCATTGTAAATATTGCCCGGCTCCAATATCTAACTCGCAACTGGTATCTATTAAATATTTGGCTTGATCTTCCACATCTGCAAACTTTTGTAAATCAGGTGGCAAATCTTGAAAATTGAATGTGTTTAGAACTAACTTGAGCTTTTCTAATAACTCTGAAGCAGTCATAAATTGTTCTGGTTGATTTGTTTCTAAGAGGACGAAAATGTCCTGCTGATACATTAAAGGGTCTGGCATTTAAGATATCTGGTAAATTTATTAACTGGAAATTACAAGAGATACATTGTTACAGAGATCAAGGCGGGGAATTTAAAAGTAATATTTTTAACACTTAAATTTCAGTGCATTAATATCAATGTAAATCGAGTGTAAATAATAATATTTACTATTAGCCATTTTTTGAGTTCAGTTTGGCAATTATCCGGCTGTGCATAGGTTTATAACATCACTGTCTAACTAACGATTTAAGGTGCGTATTTGAAATTTTCCCAAACATGGCAATTCTACCTTAACAGTTGGGAAAGATAAATAATAACATCTACTACTATCTATGTCCTTAGCCGGACAAGAAAGTAACAATTGTCTTTGCGTTCTCAATAGATAGATTGTCTATGCAACCCAGTCATCTACTGTTTCCTTGGCTAAAAATCATCAAATGGTTGATTGTCCCACAACAGGGGACTCTTTTGCCGCAATTTTTGGCACTGATGAGGGATAAATCACCCCTATCCTCTAAGTAGGACAGCCTTGTGACAGTATATTCCCAAACATCCTTGATTAAACCCAGTCGAACACTTTACCAGAGATTTCCACGGCTAGAGAGCAAACGAATGGGTGGATTAACAAGTAATTTCACTACCTATTCCTAAAATCTGGTAATTGAAGATTTTTTTGATGTGGTAAATCCCTAGTTATAACTATTGCAGCACTTATCTTGTAACAAAAAAGAAATCGGGTTTGTGAGCCAGGATGATCGTTAAAAAGAGAAATTTTGGTAATATTCCCGGTTTCTACGTAAATCCAAACACCGAAATCCCCAATAGAGTGATTGCTGCAAAACAACTATTGCTCACAGGTGATTTGGTTACAGGGGCAAGGTTTTCCCAGATTCGCCCCTACTGATACGCTCATTTTCTGTGGAACGCAACTCATGTCAGCCATAAGCACATTTTCTATTTCCAAGCAACCCCCACTAATTCTCGTAGCTGATGATGACAAAACCGTTCGAGTGCTGTTGCGTCAAGCTATGGAACACGAAGGTTATCGAGTCATCGAAGTTAATGATGGTAAGCAGTGTTTAGATGCTTACGAGACTGTCCAACCGGATATAGTTTTACTAGATGCTGTGATGCCAGTGATGGATGGCTTTACCTGCTGTAAACACTTACTCCAGATTGCGAGAAAAAATTTGATGTCAGCACTTGCCACTTTTGATACCGATTCTGCATTAAGTAATAATGTGATCTCAAAACTATGGAAGCGGACTCCTATATTGATGATTACAAGTTTAGATGATGAAGCGTCGGTAGATCGTGCTTTTGAGGCAGGGGCGACGGATTACGTCACCAAGCCAATTCACTGGGCAGTTTTGCGTCAGAGATTGCGACGACTGTTGCAACAAGCACAAGTTTACAAGCAGTTAGAGGCTGCAAACCAAGCTTTGCAGCATCTGGCTAACGTGGATGGTTTAACTGGGTTGGCTAATCGTCGCCGCTTTGACGATTATCTGAATACTCAGTGGATTAATTTAGCACAGGAGGAATTGCCTCTGTCACTGGTTTTGTGTGATATCGACTATTTTAAATTTTACAATGACAAATATGGCCATCCTGCTGGAGATCTGTGTTTACAAAAGGTAGGTGCTGTCTTAAACACAAAAGCGCAAAAAAATCAAGATTTAGTGGCACGTTATGGCGGTGAAGAATTCGCAGTAATTATGCCCAATACCCATGCGAATGGTGCCGTCTACGTTGCCAAAGGAATGCAAGAGGGCGTGAAAGATTTGCAAATTGATCATCACGGATCTATCGTCAGTCAGTATATCACCCTCAGTATGGGGGTGGCGACTATCATTCCCACTTGGGAATCCTCACCCTCAGACTTGATTGTGGCGGCGGATAAAGCACTTTACCAAGCAAAAGCAGAGGGGCGCGATCGCATTATCCTCAACTCATAACAACTAACTAAGCAGGATATACTGGCAACGTGAAGTGGAACCATGCACCACCGCTGGGTACAGAGTCTACCCAAATTTGCCCGTAGTGGGCGCGAATGATTCTTTGGCATAAACAAAGGCCTATACCGTATCCTTCTGTTTCTTGATCTCTTTGTAACCGGAAGTGATTTTCAAAGATGCGATCGCGATTTTCGTAAGGAATTCCTGGCCCTGTGTCACCGATGCTCAACTGAACTTTTTGGGTAGTCCGGTGGAGTCCGGCAACGCTAATTTTGCCACCTTCTGGGGTGTATTTAATGGCATTGTCCAACAAATTTACCAACACTTGGCGTATACGTTCTGGATCGGCATACACGCTGGGTAAGTCTTGAGGTATATCTGTTTCTAATTTTTGCGATTTGGCAATGTAGCGATCGCGCAATTGGTCCAGTACATCTAAACACAGGTTGCCTATTTCTATTTTTTGTGGTACAATAGGTAGCTCTGTATCACTTCCCCGCCCCACTTGCAACAGATCGGCGATCATCCGGTTAATGATCTTGGTTTGACTACGGGCTTGTTTTAATAAGTGCGCCGTCATTGCTGGTTTGAGACGCTGGAATTCGCCTGTTTCTGTATTGTAGTTAGATTGAAGCGTTTCAATAGCGATCGCCGCTGCCGTTAGGGGGTTGCGGAGGTCGTGAGCCAGCATCGATATTATCCTATCTTTAAATTGTAGCTGCTCGGTGAGTTTCTCTTTTTCTTGTTTCAAACGAAAAATTTCATCTGAAAGTTGGATGACTTCGGCGGAAACAGCAACTGAACTAATGGTAGATCTGGGTGATGTCACCCGACTATTGTCGTCTATCCGTTCTTGTATCTCTTCCTGAATTTTGAGATAAGCATCTATAGCCGTCTGCCAGCGAGGCCACCAATTTTTCAATTGAGAGATGATATTACTTCCAGCGATGATTTGCCTTGGTTCCGGGTGGATTTTAATCAAAGCTGGCGTCGCTACCAATTTAAAGTGTTCCGCCAAATAGGGCTGTTGCCCCACATCGATGATTTGAAGTTCAAAATTATACCCAGCCTGCAATTCTTTTAAGTAGGCGCGGATGCGCTGAACCTGTTGTCGGGACTTGGGGCGTCCATCCACAAATAGCAACAGCTGGAGTGGCGCCTCATTGGAGAGCGGCTCGATCCTGGGAAACTGCCATGTAATCGTATTTCAGCACTGGTAACAACCCGGCCACGCTTGAGGGACAGTAAAATGGACTAACGTTGTCGATGGTCGTTCTTTGTCTTCAATTTAATATCTATTTTAGATTTTTCATACTCTTATCAGCTCTGCCTTTTTAACATGAGATACATCTTTTTCAGTCTGTTGTTCCCTTTTTGCCTAGTGGCTATTCTTGGTAAGACTCAAGCTAGTGAACTCAAGCCCCAATTTACCAACAAACAAAATCTGGCGTCACAGCCAACCAGTGAAAGCTTTTATACTCTAGCCAGTCGGCTGGTACAACAGCAAATCAATTTGATTGCTCGCATTGAACAAGCTCTTACCGCACCCGATGCCAATCAAATGCGTTCTGTTCGGGGACAATTAACGATCCACGTCAAGTCTGTAGAAAGTTTTCTCAAGCGTCAACACAAAAGCCCGCTAACTTGGTGTAGCCCAAGCACAGGTTTTTCTGGGAATGTGTCCTTGTTAACTAAGCGGTTAACTGAGTCACATGTAAAAATTTACTGCTCTTTGTATACATCTAGCCAGGAATTATTAAAAATTGCTCCCTTCCTAGATCAACTGTTGTCACGACGGGGTGAGTTAGCTTTAGTCAGGGAACTCCCCCTAGTAACTGGCGAGCGACAATCAGATCCAGTGCTAGCGATAGCGCCACTCCAGCGCCCCCATCTGAGTGAGCCAGCCATACCTTTTGCTTATCAGGAACCGAATGTACCTTCATCTCCAGTGCCAATTATTGGGAGAACTGCGAAAACAGCCATAGCAGATTATGTACCGCCCCTGCAACCAGCGATCGCACCGCCACAGTCAGTACTCAGTAACCTGACTGCAGCCAAGAAACTCTTAACCATCGCCAAACTGGCATTTCCCCCGGACACTCAATTTACAGATCCGCAGGAAAATGTGGCGATACTTGACCGCTTTGCCTACAACATCGATCCCCAAGAACCGCAAATCTACGCCAAGTTTCTACAATTACCCCACACTGGCATTTTCCGGGTATTGCCCTATTCGGCTTACCTGCGTCCCTTGAACACACTCCAGAATCGATTGCAAGCCAGCGTCAGTCAGCGCTATCCTTTCCCCAGTTTAGACATTACTAAAGGATCATTTAATCCCAGTTTAGCACTTCAAATGGTTGGCGATCGCTTTGGTTTAGTACATTTTGGAGTAGATTATGGCTTTATGGTGGATTTGGGTAATGTCCCTCTAGACAAATTGGATGGAAAACTCACAGATGTGGCGCCACTAACGCGAGATTTTTTTCTCAACTACCAGCCTCCTGTGCAGTTAGATGCGCTACAAGTAGAACGGCGACGCTTCCTGACTGGTAAAGACCAAAACTGGCACTTAAATCAAATCATTTTAGCTGATGCCCAGGCTGAATTAAACCATACTTATTTAGTGCGATCGTTACAATTTCAACTACCAGAACAAATTTTGAGCAATATACCACTGACTCAACAAAAAGGCGAATATCTAGAGCAATTAAAACAAATACATAGCAGCGACATTATTCTAGCCTTCCAAGCAGTGCGACGCCGTGCTGATGGCAGCTATACTATTATTTGGCGAGTTTTAAATCAGCTACCTGATCCACAAATTCAGGAATAAGGTAATACCCTTGGTGTTAGCGCCAAAAACCCTTCAACTGCGTAGGTTGGATTTCACTACGTTCAACCCAACATTTTCGCGATTTTGTTGGGTTAGCCTAGTTTAATATTTCTTCAACTATTAACTTTAACTCTGGAAATGTTTGAGATTGAATGCGATCGCTACCAACAAATTCCACAGGTTCGTATAATTCTTCAATTAATGTGAATACCGTTACTTTATTCGTTAGTGGATCGACAATCCAATATTCTGGAATATTAAGAATATTCTATTCAACTCGCTTGGCTCGATAATCTGCTATTTTTGTGGATTCGCTGACTACTTCCACCACCAACAAGGGAGGTGGTTCGTTGAGTTCGATTACGGCCTCTCGGTTTCTTAACTCCCGCCACTGAGATAATGGCAGAACCACTACATCTGGAATTCTCGATGTATCCCATCTCCCAGCACGGGGAGAACGAATACCGATCACCATTTGTTTAGAAGTCCAATCCAACTTTAGCCGATGAATTTCATCTCGAAAAGTAATATTGAGAAATTCAGCTAACCCCCCATGTTGTCCACTTCCCAGGCTCATGGGAATTAGTTCTCCATTTACCAATTCGTAACGACTATCACTGCCATCATCATAAATTAGGTATTCTTCAAATGTCAGTCGTTTGGTGACTGCTCCTGTTGTGGTCATTCTAATTCTGCTTGACTACTAATACTGAACAATTAGCCTCTTCCACCACCTGACTACTAACAGAACCTTGGACAATGCGCTTCATACCAGTTAACCCCCGACTGCCAATTACAATTAAGTCAGCCTGATAAATATTAGCCAGGCGAATAATCTCGTCTGCAGGGTTGCCAGTTACCAGATCTACTGCACTAGTGACTGACAATTTTTCCTGATAGGATTGCAGCTGTTTTTCAATATAGAAATAAGAAAGTGTTGGTGACTCAGGACTGGGACGATCAGCAGGCAGTTCAATTTCTGACTCTCGTGTAGGAAAAACATGGCAGAGAATAACTTTGGTGTCTTGTGGTGATAGCACCAACTCTTCTAAACTCTGAATGACTCTTTGGGCAATTTCTGAACCATCCAAAGCTACCAAAATATTTTTTAGCACCGCCTTCGTCTCCTCAACACTATAACAGTCAACAATTGCGATTGAATGCTTATTTATCTAAAAATCCCACAGTCGCCAATTGCTCAAACTTTGAGTTTGAAACAAAGTCAGCAACTTTTACCAAAATTATAAGCAAAAATTAACCATTGCAAATCATTCTTCTTGCTGAATTCGGCGGCGAACTGAATCGGCGTGGGAGGGTAGTCCCTCCGCTGTAGCTAGTTTATTAATTGCACCAGCCACCTTTTGCAGAGCGGTTTTTGAGTATTGAATAATACTGGAGTGTTTCAGGAAAGTTTCCACACTCAATGGTGAAGCATAGCGAGCAGCACCAGAAGTGGGCAAGGTATGATTCGGGCCTGCCAAATAGTCGCCTACAGCTTCTGGTGTAGAGTCACCCAAGAAAATCGCCCCAGCATGACGAATTTCGGGAAGTAGTGCCCAAGGATCTTCTACGTGTAACTCCAGGTGTTCAGGCGCAAATTCATTTGATAGTTCTGCTGCCGCTGCTAAAGATTCTACAACCACAATTAAGCCATAGTGAGCGATCGCTTTTTCTGTGTCTATTCGCCTTGGATGATCTACCAGTTGTCTTTCCAGCGCTACTTGGACATTTTTTGCCAAAGCCGGATCTGTTGTCAACAAAATTGCCGCCGCCATTGGATCATGTTCGGCTTGTGCTAATAAATCAGTTGCCACATGTACCGGATTTGCCGTTTCATCCGCAATAATCAGCACTTCGCTTGGCCCTGCTAAAGAATCAATGCCCACTGTTCCATAGACGAGCTTTTTGGCTAAGGTGACATAAATGTTACCTGGACCTGTAATCACATTGACTTTGGGAATTGTTTCTGTACCATAGGCTAGAGCCGCAATTGCTTGCGCTCCCCCGACGCGATAAATTTCTTGTACCCCTGCTTCTTGGGCAGCAACTAGCACTGCGGAGTTAATTGTTTTTACAGGTCCTGGTGGTGTGACTATCGCAATGCGAGGTACACCAGCTACCTTTGCAGGAATTACATTCATCAGTACTGTACTGGGATAGGCGGCACGACCACCAGGTATATATAAACCCGCTCGATCTACAGGGGTGTAGCGTTTGCCCAGCACTACATCATCATCGCCAAAGTGGACCCAACTTTTTGGGACTCGCTGACGATGAAAGGCTTCAATTTGTTGACAAGCCAGCCGAATTGCTGCGAGTAACTCCTGAGAAACCTGTTGGTAAGCCGCATCCAGTTCTGAGCCTGTAACACGGAGTTCTTCTGGTTTGAGGATTTGGTTGTCAAATTCGGCCGTGTAATGCAATACAGCTTTATCGCCTTGGCGCTTGACTGCTTGCAAAACTTCCCGCACCGTTGCTTCCTTGTGAAGCACTTGTTCATCATGGGTGCGATCGCAGATCCGTTGCAGTTCTGCTCTAACGTCTGCCTGCTGAGTAATGATTCGCAGCATGGAGTAAGGACAATGCCAAAATTAGAATATTTTCGCCTGATCATCAGTTTCGCTCTTTACCCCCTAGGGTGCAAAGCTAACGCTAACTCTCTTCTCTAGCTTAACCTGGATTTTTTTGATACTTCCAAGGTTTCTACCATCGCCATTGGCAATCAATCCTCTCAAGACCTCTGGCATAAATCAAACCAAAGAACCCTTCCCCGTCTTCGACTTATGTCAAAGTCTCCCCTTCTCGCTTGCGCTTAGGGGTTGGAGGTGGGGTGTTAGGGGACTTTTGCCAGAGGTCTTCAGATCTCCTCCATCTCCCTTTGCCTCTTTTTTTTTCCAAAAATCCTCATATTGGCAATTTAGATGCTATATTAGTAAGTCTAGTAGTGTGTGTAAATCTTAATAGTCTTTTTGGAACTGACTGTGGCGAATACAAAGTCTGCTCTCAAGCGTGCCGAAATCGCAGAACGCAATCGATTGCGTAATAAAGCATACAAATCAGCAGTTAAAACGCTGATGAAGAAGTACTTTAGCGCAGTAGAAATCTATGCTGCTAATCCTACCCCAGAATCAAATCAAGAGGTACAACTGAGATTGTCCGAGGCTTACAGCAAAATTGATAAAGCTGTAAAACGGGGAGTACTTCACCCCAACAATGGGGCTAGGAAAAAGTCAAAATTGGCTCACCGACTCAAACCACTTGCACAAACAGCATAGTAGTCTAAAGTCAAGGGTCGAAAGTCCAAATAACGGACAATTGACTCTTGACCATTAGCTCTTGACAATTGACTCTTGACAAAGATGCAGCTAATTGATACCCACGTTCATATTAACTTTGACGTTTTCCAGCCGGATTTAGCATCAGTGCGAGCGCGATGGCAAGAAGCAGGAGTAGTACGTTTAATACATTCCTGTGTTCAGCCGGAAGAATTTGCCAGCATTCAAGCCATAGCCGAAAAAGTTCCCGAACTCAGTATTGCCGTTGGATTGCATCCTTTAGATGCGGATAAATGGACAAGTGAAACAGGGGATAAAATCAGAGCGTTGGCTAGTTCTGACCCGAAAGTAGTAGCGATTGGGGAAATGGGGCTGGATTGTTATAAAGCAAATAACTATGAGCAACAGCAGATAGTGTTTGAGTCCCAATTAGCGATCGCCGCTGAACTTAACTTACCAGTGATTATTCATTGCCGCGATGCAGCAAAGCTGGTAAAAGAAGTATTGCAAAAATGGCGGGAGTCAAAAGGAGATAGGATTCGGGGTGTGATGCATTGTTGGGGTGGAACACCAGAAGAAACCCAATGGTTTACTGACTTAGGGTTCTACATTAGCTTTAGCGGGACTGTAACATTCAAAAACGCCAAGCAAATACAATCTTCAGCGGCTGTAGTCAGGAGCGATCGCCTACTAATTGAAACCGACTGTCCTTTTTTAGCTCCGGTACCAAAACGGGGCGAACGACGTAATGAGCCTGCTTATGTCCGTTATGTAGCGGAGCAAGTAGCCTTACTGCGTGGGGAAACCGTAGAGGAGATCGCTGCTCAAACCACTCGCAACGCTTGTGAATTATTTGGTCTAACACTGTAAAGTCCGCCTGGATGTACTGTAAATTGTCGTAAAAAAAAATAAACTGCTAGGGGGACAAAAATATGCTAAGATTATTCCCTCCAAAACACTTTGCTTGCGCCATAATGATAAAGGTAGGAATTCACAAATCCTCAGCTGATTATTGCCCTATTATTGACTTGACCATCGCGGCAAAAGCAAGAAGCTGTCCTTGAGGCTTTTTGGCATCAATGAAAAATTCAAAATTCAACAGCACAAAGGATAAACACCCCTAAAATCATTGATGGAGGAAGAACCCGAACAAGTGCGCCTAAGTGGCTGCGGTGTGGCGTGATTGTTCCAGTGCCAAGAAATTCTCGATGGGGAATTTTTCATTTTTAAAAGTAGCGGTTGACCATGCTCCAATCTCTACAAGTGGATGCTGTCAAGAGATCAGCACTCCCGCAGTCAAGAGAAATTGTGATCGTGGTTTTTAACTTCAGTTAGTTAACCAGCCTAATTCCTCTGTCGGACTACGTTTTTTAGGTGACTAACCCTGGTAATCTAGGTGGAGCTTGATTTTTGCACAACATCAACTGTTTTGTATTTAACCTATAGAAAATTGTTAAACGTAATTGCCTTGTGAGTAGAACCCAGCAAAACACAGCCATACTGATTCAGTATCGGCAAAGATCCATTGCCTCAGTCTTAGGATATAACCGTGACTAACTATAAATACAAAGGATTACTTAAGAGACAACAGTATATAGCTGCGTAGTCTAATTAACGCGCTTTTGGGAGGGTAAGTGATTCAAATCAATCTAATTCCAGGATATCTCAACTATCTACTCTTGAGGAATCAACATAATAGCTGGATTTTAGAAGTGCTTGCCCACCATCAGGGGCGATTACCCCCCTTGCCAAAATAGCACTTTCCAGCTTTAATTTCTGCGTTTGCCCGCACCTTTCTGGAAAATAGCAGGTAGCGTCAGGAGAAGTTCCCAAACAGCTAAGGACACTGGCTAGCGGTGGGAACAGTCAAAAACGAGTGTCCAAGAGAAAGTTTAACCAGGTTGACAAAGGTAGAGGCATGACTAGCGACAAATATTTAGAACCCGCCTTTTTGTTGCCCGATTTGATTGAAATCCAGCGTTCAAGCTTTCGCTGGTTTTTAGAAGAAGGGCTGATAGAAGAACTCAACTCCTTTAGTCCGATCACAGACTACACTGGCAAACTAGAGCTGCACTTTTTAGGACATAACTACAAACTTAAAGAACCAAAGTACAGCGTCGAAGAAGCCAAACGGCGAGACAGCACCTACGCCGTACAAATGTATGTCCCCACACGGCTGTTGAACAAAGAAACCGGGGACATCAAAGAGCAAGAAGTATTTATTGGAGATTTGCCATTGATGACCGATCGCGGCACGTTTATTATTAACGGCGCCGAGCGGGTAATCGTCAACCAAATAGTGCGATCGCCGGGAGTCTACTATAAATCAGAAATTGACAAAAACGGCAGACGCACCTACTCCGCCAGCTTAATTCCCAACCGAGGGGCGTGGCTGAAATTTGAAACAGACCGTAACGATCTGGTGTGGGTACGCATCGACAAAACCCGCAAACTTTCAGCACAAGTGCTATTAAAAGCACTGGGATTATCAGATAACGAAATTTTTGACGCCTTACGTCATCCAGAATATTTCCAAAAAACCATCGAAAAAGAAGGGCAATTTTCCGAAGAAGAAGCCCTGATGGAGTTATATCGGAAACTACGTCCGGGTGAACCACCGACAGTATTAGGTGGACAACAGCTCTTGGATTCGAGGTTTTTTGACCCCAAACGTTATGACCTCGGTCGTGTCGGACGGTATAAACTGAACAAGAAATTACGGTTATCTGTACCCGATACCATGCGGGTGCTGACTCCCGGCGATATCTTGGCAGCAGTCGATTACCTGATTAACCTCGAATACGACATCGGTAATATCGACGACATTGACCACTTGGGTAATCGCCGAGTGCGAAGCGTTGGTGAATTGCTGCAAAACCAAGTGCGGGTAGGCTTAAACCGCCTAGAGAGAATCATTCGTGAACGAATGACCGTATCCGATGCCGAAGTTCTCACCCCAGCTTCCTTGGTCAACCCCAAACCATTGGTAGCAGCAATTAAAGAATTCTTTGGTTCGAGCCAATTAAGTCAGTTCATGGATCAAACCAATCCCTTAGCAGAACTGACCCACAAACGCCGACTGTCTGCCCTAGGCCCTGGTGGTTTAACCAGAGAACGGGCTGGCTTTGCCGTGCGAGATATCCATCCCTCTCACTACGGACGGATTTGCCCAATTGAGACACCAGAAGGACCCAACGCGGGTTTGATTGGTTCCTTAGCCACCCATGCGCGGGTGAACCTGTACGGCTTCTTAGAAACGCCATTTAGACCGGTGGAAAATGCGCGAGTCAGATTTGATCTGCCAGCAGTGTACATGACCGCCGATGAAGAAGACGACCTGCGGGTTGCTCCTGGGGATATACCCGTTGATGACAATGGTGTGATCATTGGACCTCAAGTGCCAGTACGTTATCGCCAAGAATTCTCCACCACCACGCCTGAGCAGGTAGACTACGTAGCCGTATCGCCAGTACAAATCGTATCGGTAGCTACGAGTATGATTCCCTTCTTGGAGCATGACGACGCCAACCGGGCACTCATGGGTTCTAACATGCAACGGCAGGCAGTACCCTTGCTCAAACCAGAGCGTCCTTTGGTCGGTACTGGGTTAGAAGCCCAAGGTGCAAGAGACTCCGGGATGGTGATAGTCTCCCGTACAGATGGAGATGTTACCTATGTAGACGCCACAGAAATTCGTGTACGTCCTAAGACCATCAGGCGCGGAACAGAGATACACCGTTTCTAAGTACCAGCGTTCCAACCAAGACACCTGTCTCAACCAAAAACCCCTCGTGCGTATGGGTGAGCGCGTTGTTGCCGGTCAGGTATTAGCTGACGGTTCATCCACTGAAGGTGGTGAATTGGCGTTAGGACAAAATATTGTCGTCGCCTACATGCCTTGGGAAGGCTACAACTACGAAGACGCGATTTTAATTTCCGAAAGACTGGTACAGGATGATGTCTACACCTCAATTCACATTGAAAAATATGAAATTGAAGCCAGACAAACCAAACTAGGTCCGGAAGAAATCACCAGAGAAATTCCCAACGTCGGGGAAGACGCTCTGCGCCAATTAGATGAACAGGGAATCATCCGCATTGGGGCTTGGGTAGAAGCAGGCGACATCTTGGTGGGTAAGGTAACACCCAAAGGTGAATCTGACCAACCACCAGAAGAAAAACTATTGCGGGCAATATTCGGGGAAAAAGCACGGGATGTGCGAGACAATTCCCTACGAGTGCCCAACGGTGAAAAAGGCCGGGTAGTTGATGTACGTTTATTTACCCGTGAACAAGGTGATGAATTGCCACCAGGCGCCAACATGGTCGTCCGGGTATATGTCGCCCAAAAGCGGAAAATCCAAGTCGGCGACAAAATGGCAGGACGCCACGGTAATAAAGGGATTATTTCCCGGATTTTGCCCCTAGAAGATATGCCCTATTTGCCAGATGGTTCACCAGTGGACATTGTTCTCAACCCCTTGGGTGTACCTAGCCGGATGAACGTAGGACAAGTATTTGAGTGTCTATTAGGTTGGGCTGGTCACAACTTAGGTGTGCGCTTTAAGATTACTCCCTTTGACGAAATGTATGGGGAAGAATCATCCCGCCGGATTGTACATGGCAAATTGCAAGAAGCAAGGGACGAAACCGGCAAAAATTGGGTCTACAACCCCGATGATCCAGGCAAAATCATCGTATATGATGGTCGCACCGGCGAACCCTTTGACCGACCAATCACCATAGGCGTAGCTTACATGCTGAAACTGGTGCATTTAGTGGATGATAAAATCCACGCCCGGTCTACTGGTCCTTACTCCTTGGTTACACAACAGCCATTGGGTGGTAAAGCCCAGCAAGGTGGTCAGCGCTTTGGAGAAATGGAAGTGTGGGCATTGGAAGCCTTTGGCGCAGCTTACACCTTGCAGGAATTGCTGACAGTGAAATCTGACGATATGCAGGGACGGAATGAAGCCCTCAATGCCATTGTCAAAGGTAAGGCAATTCCCCGACCAGGAACACCAGAGTCCTTTAAGGTGTTAATGCGAGAACTGCAATCACTAGGCTTAGATATTGCTGTCCACAAAGTCGAAACCCAGGCAGATGGCAGTTCATTGGATGTAGAAGTCGATTTAATGGCAGACCAATCAGCCAGACGCACACCGCCTCGACCCACCTACGAATCTCTCTCCCGCGAATCGCTGGACGACGACGAATAGGGAATAGGGGCTGGGGACTGGGGACTAGTAGTCTACCAAAGCAACAATACTTAATTTGTAGTTAGGACTTTAGTCCTAAAAAAGCGATAAATCGCAATACTTAATTTGTAGTTAGGACTTTAGTCCTAAAAAAGCGATAAATCGCAATACTTAATTCGTAGTTAGGACTTTAGTCCTAAAAAAGCGATAAATCGCTCACTACATAACCCGCAAAGTTGCTCTGGTGGACGACTACGGACTAGGGACTAGGTAATTAATTATCCTCCTGATGCCCAATGCCCTGTTTGGCCAATGCCCAAAACTAAATATACTCATAACTCATTACTCAACACTTAGTATGAGAAACGCCCAGACTAATCAGTTTGACTACGTTAAAATCGGTTTGGCTTCCCCTGAACGCATTCGCCAATGGGGCGAGAGAACCTTGCCTAATGGTCAGGTAGTCGGTGAAGTCACCAAGCCAGAAACGATTAACTACCGGACTCTCAAGCCCGAGATGGATGGCTTATTCTGCGAACGCATTTTTGGACCTGCGAAAGATTGGGAATGCCATTGTGGCAAATATAAGCGAGTTCGTCACCGTGGTATTGTTTGCGAACGCTGCGGTGTGGAAGTCACTGAATCGCGGGTGCGTCGCCACCGTATGGGATATATTAAACTCGCTGCGCCAGTAGCCCACGTTTGGTATCTCAAAGGTATCCCTAGCTATATTTCTATTTTGCTGGATATGCCTTTGCGGGATGTGGAACAAATAGTATATTTCAACTCTTATGTTGTTCTCTCTGCTGGCAATGCCGAAACTTTAACCTACAAACAGCTACTGAGTGAAGACCAGTGGTTGGAAATTGAAGACCAAATTTATAGCGAAGATTCCCAGCTACAAGGTGTAGAAGTAGGTATTGGTGCAGAAGCCCTATTGCGGTTGCTGGCTGATATTAATTTAGAGCAAGAAGCTGAAACCCTGCGGGAAGAGATTGCCAATGCTAAAGGACAAAAGCGGGCGAAATTAATTAAGCGCCTGCGGGTAATTGACAACTTCATCGCCACTGGTTCTAAACCAGAGTGGATGGTAATGGCGGTTATCCCTGTGATTCCCCCGGACTTGCGCCCAATGGTGCAGCTGGATGGTGGACGCTTTGCTACCAGTGACTTAAATGATTTATATCGGCGGGTAATTAACCGGAATAATCGTTTGGCACGCTTACAAGAAATTCTCGCACCAGAAATTATTGTGCGGAACGAAAAGCGGATGCTGCAAGAAGCTGTAGACGCTTTGATTGATAATGGTCGTCGGGGACGCACAGTGGTAGGCGCAAATAACCGCCCGCTGAAATCTCTGTCTGACATTATTGAGGGTAAGCAAGGACGTTTCCGACAAAACTTGTTGGGTAAACGGGTTGACTACTCTGGACGTTCTGTAATTGTGGTCGGTCCAAAGTTACATATCCACCAGTGCGGTTTACCTAGGGAAATGGCTATTGAGCTATTTCAACCCTTTGTCATCAATCGCCTGATTCGCAGCGGTATGGTAAATAACATCAAAGCCGCGAAAAAACTCATATCTCGCAATGACCCTAGTGTCTGGGATGTCTTAGAAGAAGTGATTGAAGGACACCCAGTGATGCTGAACCGGGCGCCAACATTGCACCGTTTGGGTATTCAGGCATTTGAGCCAATTTTGGTAGAAGGTAGAGCAATTCAATTGCATCCTCTAGTCTGCCCAGCGTTTAACGCCGACTTTGACGGCGACCAAATGGCGGTACACGTTCCCCTGTCTTTAGAAAGTCAGGCAGAAGCCCGGTTATTGATGCTGGCTTCTAATAATATTTTATCGCCAGCCACTGGTAAACCAATTATCACACCTAGCCAAGACATGGTGTTAGGGGCATATTACTTAACTGCAGAGAATCCCCACGCCATCAAAGGCGCAGGAAAATACTTTGGTTCTCTGGAAGATGTGATTATGGCTTATCAGCAAGACCAAGTTGACCTCCATGCTTATATCTACGTGCGGTTTGACGGTGAGGTAGAAACAGACCAACCAGATACAGAACCAGTGGAAGTCACGGAAAATAATGATGGTAGTCGCACCTTGATGTATAAATTCCGCCGAGTCAGACAAGACGCCGAGGGGAATTTGCTGTCTCAGTATATTCGCACAACAGCAGGTCGCGTGATTTACAATAACGCCATCCGGGAAGCACTGGCAAGTTAGTCCTGAGTCCTGAGTCCTGAGTATTTTTCACTACTCCCTAAGACTCAGCACTCATCGCTACTCAGCACTCATCGCTACTCAGCACTCATCGCTACTCAGCACTCTCTATGACAAACGAAAACACAGTTTTCCGCAATCGGGTAGTTGACAAAGGTCAACTGAGAAATTTAATTTCTTGGTCTTTTATGCATTACGGTACAGCCCGGACTGCAGTCATGGCTGACAAATTGAAAGACTTGGGATTTCGCTACGCGACCAAAGCCGGCGTTTCTATCAGTGTAGATGATTTGATGGTGCCACCTTCCAAGCGATTGCTTCTAGAAGCAGCAGAAGAAGAAATTCGCGCCACGGAAGCTCGTTATCAACGGGGTGAAATTACCGAAGTGGAACGGTTCCAAAAGGTAATTGACACTTGGAATGGTACTAGTGAAGCCCTCAAAGATGAAGTCGTCGTCCACTTCCAAAAGACAAATCCCCTCAACTCCGTCTACATGATGGCATTTTCTGGGGCACGGGGTAACATCTCTCAAGTCAGACAGTTGGTGGGGATGCGGGGACTGATGGCTGACCCCCAAGGGGAAATTATTGACTTACCCATCAAAACCAACTTCCGCGAAGGACTCACCGTCACCGAATACATTATTTCGTCTTACGGTGCTAGAAAAGGCTTGGTAGATACCGCCTTGCGGACTGCTGACTCTGGTTATCTCACCCGTCGTCTGGTGGACGTATCCCAGGATGTGATTATCCGGGAATTTGACTGCGGCACCACTAGGGGCATTCCCCTGCGGGCGATGACCGAAGGTGGAAAAACAAAGATTCGCTTGGCTACACGGTTGTTTGGTAGAGTCATCGGTGTAGATGTAATACATCCTACGACAAAAGAAATCATTGCCCCACGCAATACCCCAGTTTCAGAAGAATTGGCGGACAAAATTCAAAAATCTGGGGTGACGGAAGTCGTGCTGCGTTCTCCCTTGACTTGTGAAGCAGCCCGTTCCGTTTGCCAACACTGCTATGGCTGGAGTCTGGCTCATGCTAAAATGGTAGACTTGGGCGAAGCTGTGGGAATTATTGCCGCTCAAAGTATTGGTGAACCGGGAACTCAGCTCACCATGCGGACATTCCACACTGGTGGTGTGTTTACAGGGGAAGTAGCGCAACAAGTGCGATCGAAAATTGATGGTACTGTCAAGATTCCCCGTAAGCTGAAGGTCAGACCTTATCGCACCCGCCACGGTGAAGATGCTCTGTATGTTGAAGCCAACGGTATCCTAATTTTGGAGCCGAAGAAAGAAGGGGCTGATACCCCAACGAACCAAGAGATTCATCTGACTCAAGGTTCAACACTATATGTATTCGATGGACAGCAGGTAAAAACTGCTCAGTTGCTAGCAGAAGTAGCCCTTGGTGGACGTACAGTTCGTACTAGTACCTGAAAAAGCGGTCAAAGATGTTGCCACTGACTTGGCGGGGGAAGTGCAGTTTGCGGAAGTAGTCCCTGAACAAAAAACAGACCGCCAAGGCAATACCACCACAACCGCTGCCAAGGGTGGTTTGATTTGGATTTTGTCTGGTGAAGTGTATAATCTACCACCAGGTGCTGAATTGGTAGTCAACAATGGTGATGCGATCGCCTCCAATGGGGTGTTGGCAGAAACCAAATTAACAACCTTGCACGGCGGTGTCGTCCGTTTGCCAGAAGCTACCCCAGGTAAGAGTACCAGGGAAATCGAAATTATCACGGCTTCTGTGGTTTTAGACCAGGCAACCGTAACCGTTCAAAGTTCCCAAGGTCGCAATAACTACTTAGTTTCCACTGGTAATAACCAAGTATTTAACCTCAGAGCTACCCCAGGCACAAAAGTGCAAAATGGTCAAGTAGTAGCTGAGTTAATTGACGATCGCTATCGCACCACCACCGGCGGACTCCTGAAATTCGCGGGCGTAGAAGTCCAGAAAAAAGGCAAAGCCAAGCTTGGTTATGAAGTGGTACAGGGAGGTACTCTGCTGTGGATTCCGGAAGAAAGCCACGAAGTCAATAAAGATATCTCCTTGCTGTTAGTGGAAGACGGACAATTCGTTGAAGCAGGCACCGAAGTAGTTAAGGATATCTTCTGCCAAAACAGCGGTGTAGTTGAAGTCACCCAGAAAAACGACATCCTCCGGGAAGTGGTGATTAAGCCAGGGGAACTGCTAATGGTAGACGATCCCGAAGCCGTTCTGGGCAGAGATAACACCTTTATTCAGCCAGGGGAAGAATTCCAAGGAACTGTTGCCACAGAATTACGCTATATCCAGTATGTGGAGTCACCAGAAGGACCAGCGTTGTTGAGCCGCCCAGTAGTGGAATTTGCGGTTCCTACTAATCCTGATGTGCCATCCACTACTTCTGTTAGTCAACAAACCGGGCGTTCTATTCAATTGCGGGCAGTGCAACGACTGCCTTACAAAGATTCTGAGCGCGTTAAGTCTGTTGAAGGCGTGGAACTATTGCGTACCCAACTAGTGTTGGAAATTGAGCAAGAAGGTGAACAAGACCATAACGCTTCTCCCCTAGCAGCAGATATTGAATTAGTCCCTGATAGCGAAGATCCAGATGCTCAGACCGCACTTTCTACAGATCTGGGAACCCCCACATCAGACTGTCTCCGCTTACAGCTAGTGATTTTGGAGTCCTTGGTCATTCGTCGAGACATCTCCGCTGATGCTACCCAAGGTAGTACCCAAACTACTCTGGAAGTTCAGGATGGAATCAGCATCGCCCCTGGCGCAGTCGTCGCTCGGACTCAAATCTTGTGTAAAGAGGGGGGTATTGTCCGGGGTGTGCAAAAGGGTACTGAAGCTGTGCGGCGCTGTTTGGTATTACGCGACAGTGACAAGTTCACCCTCACTACTACCTCCCAGCCGAAAGTTAAGGTTCGTGAATTGCTGGTAGAAGGTACAGAAATTGCACCAGGCGTCTTTTCTAAAGAATCCGGACAAGTACTAGATATTAAACAGGTTGCTGCTGGTGCGGTTCCCGTCGGGTCCGAAACAACAAACCCGACGGGTGAATCTGCTATAAGTACTAAACAATACAACGTTACTATTCGCGTTGGTCGTCCCTACCGCGTCAGCCCTGGTGCTGTATTGCAGATAGAAGATGCCGATTTAGTACAGCGCGGTGATAATTTGGTGTTGCTGGTGTTTGAACGCGCCAAAACCGGGGATATTATTCAAGGTTTACCCCGAATTGAAGAACTACTCGAAGCCCGTAAACCTAAAGAAGCGTGCATTTTAGCACGTCGTTCTGGGGAAGTCAAGGTAGTTTATGGTGATGGTGATGAAGCGATCGCCCTCAAAATAGTAGAACCTAACGGAGTCGTCGCCGATTATCCCCTAGGACCTGGACAAAACTTAGTGGTGACAGATGGTTCCCAAGTAACCGCCGGACAACCGGTGACTGATGGACCTTGTAATCCCCACGAAATTTTGGAAATCTTCTTTAGTCTGGGTTCTGAGGATGGAATCTATGCTTGTGCTAGCCATGCTTTACAGAAAGTCCAGACATTTTTGGTGAACGAAGTGCAGTTAGTTTATCAGTCTCAGGGGATTGATATCGCTGACAAACACATAGAAGTTATTGTTCGCCAAATGACTAACAAAGTCCGGATTGATGACGGTGGTGACACCACCATGCTTCCCGGCGAATTGGTGGAATTGCGGCAAGTCGAGCAAGTCAACGAAGCGATGGCAATTACTGGCGGTGCGAGGGCACAATATACCCCCGTATTATTAGGGATAACTAAGGCATCCTTAAATACCGACAGCTTCATCTCTGCTGCTTCCTTCCAAGAAACAACCAGGGTATTAACTGAAGCGGCTATTGAAGGTAAATCCGACTGGCTGCGGGGGTTAAAAGAAAACGTGATTATCGGACGATTGATTCCCGCAGGGACTGGGTACAATGCCTATGAAGAAACCGGAGCAATTGACGACTACGCAGCCTTGGAAACCACCAGCGTCTTAGATGAGGTTGATGATTCTTTGGATATGGTGCTAGATGACCGCACAGCACGCGCCTACAATTTAGATTCGCCTTCCCTTGATTCTGGATTTGGTAGTAGACGTGCAGAACGGTCAATTTTGGATGAAGAAGATGACTTGTTAATTGCTGATGAAGTCAGCGATCTCGTGATTGAAGAAGACGAAGAGGATGATTACGAGGATGACGATGAAGATGATTATGAGGAAGATTAAAGCTCAAGCCTAAGAAGCAATTAGCTTGATTTAGATCAGCGCCAGTGTCCATTTTGATTTGGATGCTGGCGCTTTTTAATCATAACTCTTTGGCTTAAGCTGCTCCGTCTTGGCAGTCGTCAAAAAGGCTCAAGCAACTGAGCCTGAGCCTTTAGCAAATTCAATCAAATTCCTCAGGGAGTACCAATATATAATTCAATACGGTTCAGTTAAGGCTATGCAGTGCTTGAAACAACAAACACAGGAGGATTGGTTATTGTTCCAGTACCTCTGTGTTTAACCTTTTTCGAGCGAAATTTTGATACAGGCTTTTTCACAACCCTTGGGTTGTTTCTATGAACCCTTTCAGGTAAAAGTTGGTCAAGAATCTCAACAGTTAACCAACTAAAAAAAAGGGAAGTTCTTGTGGTTGTAAGCGCTGGAATTTAGGAAGGGCACGACGAACAACTCGTAATGTTCCTGTGAAACTTAGACGTAAGGGTGAAACATTCGCGTTACTTGCAGCTTGAAAAATTAATAACCGGATAGCCCAATGTCCTAATAACAAACCGTAGACTTCTTGCACTACCTCACGTGGTTTTTGAGAACGAATATGAGTTTTTCGTCCTAAAAGATGTACTTTGAGTTCATCAATCGTATTCTCAACTTCCCAACGTTGATGGTACTCACAAGCTAGCAACTGGGCTGGGAATTTTACAATGTCCAATAAGCTCGTAATTAAACGATATTTGATTTGTTCTTCTGGGTTATCAGGATTCTCAATTGTGTACTCAATGACTCGTACTTGTATTGGCTGAAAGCCTTTTTTTCTCAATTTGCCAGAAGGATAAATATAACTCAAATAAGAACCGTCCGCTAAAGTTTCTTCGTTTAAAAATTTAACATTGGCAGGAATTCTTCCTAAATAATCACAACCTTTATTTACCGTTGCTTGCACCATTGCGTAGGAATGCAAGCCCCTATCCCACATTAACAACATGCCGGATGTTACCGAGCGCAATAGTTTTAGTGACCTGACTCGCTCTCCAATCTTATATGGGCACATTAGTGCATCGAAAATTAGATGTGTTCCTGCCTCTACCAAAATCACTAATCTAACTTTGGGAAATGCCGCTCGTGTCCCAGGACGACTACCGGGACGACCAAAAACCCTGGCATTTTCATCGCTATCTGGAATATCTAGACAGGTTCCATCAATCACTACAATTCGTAATCCATTTAAGAAAGCTCCTACCGTTTCCTTAGTTGCCATTGGCTGTACCAATTGATGAAACAACTGTCTCATCACTCCTGCTCCTAATCGCTGTCTGGCTTGGGTAATAGCTGATTTACATGGGACACGCCAATATTTACCAACTTTTACCCATGCCTCTGAAAGACCATCAATGAGATTTTTTAGTACATCCCGCATTGAATCTCTTGACCACAGGCTCATTGCTATTATCAGGCAAACTACCAATTGTGCTGGTAATGAGCGATGACGTTCCTCTTCGACTTTATTTTTAGCGATCGCTTGTTCGATTGAAGTTGCTGGGATAGCGACCTCTATCGCTTTGAATATCTCCGTACTTTGTATCTTGGGAGACACTAACGAAAATTCTTTGAGATGCACCCTGCTTGATTTCCATTTTTGGAAACAATGCCTATTTTACAGCTATTCGAACCCAACTG
>CAVYXS010000247.1:0-24373 GCA_963772205.1 uncultured cyanobacterium | reverse complement strand
CCTATACTTGGATGGGTAGTTTACCAAGCCGCCAAGAGTTAGAAATGGGAGAAGCTGAAACCTCACATTTTGCTCATTATTATGATGAACATACGATTCGAGCTTTTATTGCCTCAATGGCAGCTTCCAGACTAATTATTATTCAAGGTCAGAGTGGTACGGGTAAAACCAGTCTGCCAGAATATTTTGCTTATGCAATTGGTGGTAAATTTGCCCGAATTGAAGTTCAATCTAGCTGGCGAGATAAGCTTGATTTGCTTGGTTCTTATAACTCTTTCTTCCGCGTTTTTAATGAGTCTCAGTTTTCTAGGGCAATCTATGAGGCAGGCACAACTCGTTACTGTAATCATCCTTATTTCATAGTTTTGGATGAAATGAACCTGTCACGGGTGGAATACTATTTTGCCGATTTACTTTCAATTATGGAAGGTCGCCCAGAGGATAGAGAAATTGAACTACTAAACCACGACCCTACTGGAGGTCAACTTCCCAAAGGAATTAGATTGAAAAACGGTGCAGTCCAGCTACCAATCCCTGATAATGTCTGGTTTGTTGGCACCGCAAATACAGACGAATCTACATATGAGATTACCCGTAAAGTTTACGATCGCGCTCAAGTTTTGCAAATAGATGAACCTTTCCCGCAAGAAAGTTTTGATACCACACAACCAGCAAATCTAAAAATCCCAGATTTTCGCCAAGCTGTACAAAAGGCGATCGCCAATTTCAGAGATACAGATCGAGAAGCTGTAGATGGTTGTCTTGAACTTATTAGTTCGGCATTGCACGAGTACTTTCAAGTAGGGTACGGACAACGCCTGTTAGACCAACTTTTTATCTTCCTTCCCACATACACTGCGACGGGTGGAAAACTTGGGGAAGGTTTAGACCACTTTATCGCCAGAAAGCTGCTTTGGCAGGTACAAAACCGTACTGATCCAAATGTCCGTTCTGGTTTACAGGAAGTACGAGACATTATTGAGGTAAGTTTTACGGATAACCCGCGACTGGGAAGTGCTGCAATTTCCTTAAAACTTTTGGAACGCGAGATTAACAAATTTAAACGGTAGATTATGGCACATCTTTTTTTACTCAATCGTTGGACAGGCAACCTAGAACCATTGCAATCGGGAGAACGCCGCCGTTTAGAGAGTATAGATGACTACCGTATTCAGATTAATTTCACCCCTGCTGATGGCGAAACTGAAATTACGCTCAATGATAATAACGATAATACTTACATCCGCACAAATGAAACAAGCTGTAATTTCCCGATAACAGTTGATACTTTTGGGTGCTGTTCGATACGTATCGCCTGTACAGGTTCTGGAATTATTGGGCGGTATAAATTTGAAGTGCCATTGCGAACACAATTGGATGAGACAATGCGAGTGGCTTTGGCACTTTTCGCCGACCAAGCAAAAGGGCTAGAACCAACTATATCAACAGAGCAATTACTCAAGTTGCCGTTTTTCTCTCCTGGTACTATTCGTGATTCCCTTACCAACAAAAATGCCCTGGAACTAGATGAGGCGATCGCAGAAGTTTTACCATCTTTACTGAGGGTATGTAGCAAACCCCGACGCACTTTAATAGTAGAGCGTCGAGTTATGCCCATAGACAGAGCAAGACGTATTCCGCCTGATGCAATTGAGCATTTAGCATCTCGACCGGAATTATGGCAATCTCGCACTGCAACGCGCATTACTCCGGCACAAATTAGAAGCGAAGTGCCAGAAGAAACCCTTGACCTCTATGAAAATCGTGTGGTTGCTACTCTAGTGCGAAGGTTGCTGCGCTGGATGGAACAAAGACTCCGGGAAATAGACCGCGCCTACTACCAAACACAAACGCTGCATGAAAACTTATTTGCAGAATACCGATATAATCGCTTCCGAGAAGATCGATTGAAAGCACTTTGGCAAAATCTAGATGCCGTACAAGACTATTTGCAGCAATACGAGCAAGCACAAGCACTAAAAGATAAAATTAGCCACCTATATTCTGACACCAGTAGTTGTTTAGACTCAGTACTTTATAAGAGTTTATCTAGCAAACCAGATGTGATATCTCCTTTAAAACCAACTAACATTTTGCAAATGGATGCAGACTATCGGCGTTTGCGCCAGTTGTGGGAGATGCTGGACAGATTTTTTAGCAATCCCGACGAGCAGAATATAGAAAAAGCACGAGATTTGTTGTCAGATTACGCTAGTTACATTCATGGCTGTGTACTTTTGGCTTTGCGCTGGATTGGGTTTGAAACTGCAAAAGTGAAGCCGGAGAACTTTCCAGAAGAATTAGATTTTCAACAAGCACTCCAGTGGGAAGCATGGACAGCATTTGTGCAGCCTCCCGAATCAGGTAATTTCAAGATAAATATTGAGTTTATCTGGGAGGTAGTTAACACTAATACTCATAAATGTTCTCATCCAACCCGCATTAGACTGGTACTGATTCCATTAGCGCGAGCGTTTTTTGGCGATCAAGATGAAATTAAAAAGACTTTGGACACTCTCTATGATGCAGGTTTGTCCCAAGGTTCTTCAATTGGAAATACTTCCAAACGTCAAAATCGCAACAACCAAGTGCAGACTTTTGTCGTCTTAGTACATCCCACAGATCCACGAGATAGACAAATAAGTGAGGATGTTACGCCACAGTTAATTCAAAAAATGCTGAATATCGGCGAAAATTTTATGAGTCCGAATGATTATAAACGCTTTGTTTTCACTTCCAATGGTAATGCTTTTGTTCGTCGCGTTGCTATGATGCCAGCTAGTCCACTTGATTTAAGCACTCTTGAACGTTTCCAGAGATTATTTCGCTTTCATACCTTAGGCGTCGATTTGGTTTATGGCATCCATCCTTCATGTTGTCCAGTGTGCAGTTTTGACCTAAGTGATGTGTGTTCGCAGTTTAAGGAAAATGAGGGCGATTGTCCTAACTGTCAAGCCAAATGGAGTTGGCGAACCTGTAAGAATTGTGGTGGTAAGACAGCAAAGCTGGAACCTATTAAGATAAAGCGACAAACTAAAACAGAAAGTAAATGTTCCTATGCTGTGAAAGCGATGGCTAGAGAGCAACTGCTAGGACGTGACTTACTTTCGGCATTGTGCAGTTCTGATGAAACGCCAGAGTCGGGGAGGATTCGTATAATTTGCCCTCACTGTGGAGCTTGTACTGGGCAGGGTGAAACGTTATTAAGATGTAATAGATGCCGTAATAGTAGTTTTGGAAGTAGTTAGTTTATTGCTGTTATAGATTTACTTTTGTAAGTGTTAGATCGAGTTAGCCATGCTCACTATTTCACAAAAACCAGGGTGTTGTTTCTAAGACTTGATGCAGTCTAAATACAGAATTATGGCGGAGAAAAGCATCTGTTAAGTAAGCAATATTACCTGCGTATTTAATTGTGATTGGTTCTCCACATAATGAGTCGGTTGATGCTAAATTAAGTTTAGTTAAACTGAGGATTTGCACCGCTAGTGCTTTCAGATCGGGTGGTGAATTTGGGGACTTGTCTGGATGTTCTATCCAAGCATTAATTTCAAGTACCTGCGGTGTACCTAGTACTTTACGGTACAAGTTATACCCTGTTGTCGAAAGATAGATTTGATTGGGAGACGTAATTAAATAGCTACCACGACTTAAACTGCCATCAGTTTCTACACGGCTGTCATAAAGACGAACATTATGATGCGTATTAATCCAAATAAACGAATATGTTCCTTTGGGACGAATGCTACGTGCTGCTTTTAAAATCGCTTTACGGTCTTCTCGTGAAAACTTAGCTGAGTAATGAAAATAAATATGCGGAGTTTCTTGAAGATTAAGACGATCCAAAGTGCGCTTAATTAAAGTTTCAAAGTATTTAGTCCGTTCATCGTAAGTAAATGTTTCTGTATTTCCAGAATAAAATTCCCATCTGCCGTAATTATTAAATACATTGGCATAACCCATTAAACGTTGCGATCCTTGCCGTTTACTTTGTGTATAAGAAAGACCAACAAAAAAATCAGCATCGGGAAGGGCATCAGGCAAAACCCAAGGCGTAACGCCACATTTAGCTATGATATTTAAGGCTAAGTTTAAGTCTTTCCAATCTGGATTTTTTAAGGTAGGTGTATCAACCATTTGGCAAGGAATGCCATTTTCTAGTAAAAACCGTTTAATTTGGTAATATGGGGACGTTTCATCATCGGATGCGTAACCATCCTCTGGAGTATGGACTAAAAACAGTCGATTAAGATGTTCGTTACCAACCCAGTCTGGGTGTTCTTTTAGTAATCGCTGACACTCACCAAGTGCCAGTTCAATTGTTGGTATAGTGATAATTGAGTTATAAGTAAAACGAGTACTAAATGTACGCTCAGAACCGCGATATTTGTATCTACCAATCTTTAAGCGATCAATCAAGCTGACCATATTTGCACGCAAATCAGATATGCAAACAGGTACCAATTCAATAGTTTTTGGTGAGTAGTCAAATGCTCCAAATCTGGTGATACCATCACGAATATCCGTAGATGCTCGTCCCTGATTAAACTCCACACTGGGTTCTGGTAATGTTCTAAATATAAGTCCCGTTCCAAATTTACCCTGATCAGACAAAGGAGTTGGAATTGCTTGAAATCCTACTTTTACCCCATCCACCAACAGTGGAAAGACAGTTTGTAGAAGTTCTTCAGCTACAGCTTGAGTTTTTTCAGCCCGAATGCGTGCAGCATTCGGTTCAAGTGATAGGCTATGTTTTTTAATAGCTTGAGGCAAGTCAAAATAAATTTCACGAACACGCAGAATTTGCTGAATTAAGTTTCTAGGAAGGTTAGGAATAATTTTTGTACTAGCAATTTGCTCTTCTTTATCGAAATCAAAAAGATACACGCGGCTCCATTCGGAATCTACAGAGGTAATCCGCCCCATATGCCATCCATTCCACTGGGCTACCGCAACTTTATCAACTAAATTACTTGGTTTTAATAAATTTAATAAAGCTGCAACTGAAGTGATATTCTTAACTTGTAACGTGTAATCAATACATAAATAATATTTACCCCAGTAGCGTCGCAATTGAAATTCATAGGCAGGGTAGAACCTTACAAATTTATTTACTTCATTAGGTAAGGGGAGATGAGATTTTTGGCGATGAATCGTCAATCTACCAAATTTAAAACTATCTATGTACCATCCATGACCAACTAAAGCATCTTTAAATGAGGACATTATGCTTCGTTCAAACTGTCTTAGATATTCGTTATTAGACTTTTTTTGCTCTGTAAGCTCAAAGTTTAACGAAAATAAATTGGCAAATTCTGTTACCTTCACGACTGCATCTGCCTGGAGGGCGGCCTCTCGTTCGACTGCTCTGCTAAACAGTGTCACTTGAGTTTGTATAGCAGTCACCCTGTAATCTGGAGCTGGTAGTTCTAACTGAACCATCTCCTTGTACATTCGCTTAGTCCCTTCACTTAATGCTCGAACAAAAGCCTTACCACGCTGATATTTCATTTGTTTGAGCCATTCAATTAATTTAGGATTACGTGGTGTTGAAACTAAGACAGTATTATCAAGCGAAAAATGTTCGGGGACATCTCCATCTCTCTGAATAATTCTGCCCCCATTACGAACAACAAACGCATCTTTATAGTATTCACATTCAATTGGTACAGTAATTTCATAGTCTCGATGGGCAACAGCATTAACAATCGCCTCATCAACTGCAATTTGTGGATATTCTGGCTCGTCTATAAATCCACCAGATGGATTACGTCTAGAATAAGTTTTGAAAAAACCAGACTCTTGAAAAAAGGTACGAATATCTCGAATCTGTTTAGTAATTGAACCAGTAAAGTTACGCTCAAATGTTGGTAATCCTCGCTCATCACCAAAATTGGTTGCGAAACGTAGCAATCTAATGTATGAGAAAGAAAGGATTCTTTGCGGATTAGTCACAAAAAAAAGATAACCTACTTTGGTAAAGTAGTAGCTACCTGAATCATCTTTATCCAAAGCACCTGCATTGTACAGTAATTCTTCGTCAGTTAGTTTAGAAATGGCATCATCTGTGTCAAATTGACGAAAAGCTTCTAGCGCCCCTCTGTCCAAATCCTCTGGTCTGTAAGGGCAACAATAAGCTAGCTCACAGTCAATACTTCTCTGATATTGCTGAAGTGATTGCCTCAATTGTTCGAGTTCTGGATTACGTCCAAAAGCTCCAAACTCAGTCACACTAATACCGGAATGAATGTTGTTATCAAGCTTTGTTTCTGTTTGGGTAAGATTGAAGGCTTGTTTTTCTTTTTCAATTGCATCCTGTTCCTCACGAGAAGCTTCATAAATTCGCTCTCCATTCCCTAAACGAATCAAAGCAGTATGCGGTGAAAATTCTTTTTTTGGAGTTTTTAGTTGTTTGGATAATCTATGTAAATAGGGGCTTGGAGGAATTGATATAACTAAGAGATGCTTACCTTCTAACTCAACTGTGCCACAGTGCAAGTCAGGGAGAGGTGGATTACAATAGGAGTTTACTTTTTCTAATAGCTGCTTTTGAGTAGGTGTTTCACCCCCAACATCTTTAAGATTGGGAGTGTTATCTGCTTTTAACTTATCATCAGCACCGATTATCAGATAACCATATTGTCCTGCGGTTCCAACGTTTCCGTTAGTTAATGATAGTACATCTTTAACTAGTTCTCCCCATTGCTGCTCTTTAGCATCAGTCCACTTCTGAACTTCAGATGGAACTGTCGGTTTTGGCTCATAAATTTTGTACAGTTCAATTTTGAAATCAAGCTTGGCAGTCTCGCGTGGTTGACTAACTATTTTTCTAAGTTTTTCGGTGTCCATAAGCCGTACTTGAGTTACGCAATAGCCGCTATTTACTTTTGAAATAAATAATTGCTAAATACTATACTCATACTCATCCGTGATAGTTTAAGGCTAAATTACTTTTGTCAATTCGTAATTATCCTTAAAACCTAACAAAGTCGGAGGTATTAAATTAACACTTGTACTAATTCTTCAGAGCCTGAATGATCGGTTTAAATATTAAGCGTAGGACTAGCCCGCCGTAGGCATCGCCATGCGAAAATTGTGTTTTCAACCCGTATTTTTTGCTTGATTTTAAGCACTATTACTTATTGACAAATTGTTCATGATCTATGAAAGATGACTCATACTGAATCCGCAAGAACCCAGTCAGAATTTACTGCTGAAGATGTTACAGCCAATTGCTGATGTAGTATAGCCTATTGTCAATTATCCTTAAATACTTAAATTGGTAGTGATAACCGTAATCAAAGGTGGAATTTACTACCTGATTCTTGATTTTTCAAGCGAAACATTTGCGTAGGCGCAGCGCCTACGCAAACTACAAAAATTCCAATGAAATAAAAAATTTAGCATACATTTCACAGTTTGAGTTACCGAGTGTGTTTTCACGACAGATGCTTTGCAACAATATTTTGGGAACACAGCACTGAAAATTTTGACGGTATGAGAAAATAGCAGTAACAATAGTAACAATACAAAACTGTCTTCGGGAATTGGTGATTGGTAATTACCCATTCCCAATTACCCATTCCTCGCTCCCCAAATCATGGCTATAGTCAGAGCTATCCCAGAACAAGGTCAACTGGTTAACGTTCGCTCCCGGCAATTCGTCGTCACGGATGTGCGTAATACGACTTTACCCACCAATCCAATGCTGAGTGCAGTGGAAAAAAGCCAGCATTTGGTCAGTCTATCCTCTGTTGAAGATGATGGTTTGGGTGAAGAACTACAAGTAATTTGGGAATTAGAGCCTGGAGCATTAGTTTATGAAAAGATGGAGTTGCCTAAACCTACAGGCTTTGACGCACCCGCGAGGTTAGATGCATTTCTCGATGCTGTGCGTTGGGGAGCAGCATCAACAGCTGATATTCGCACTTTACAATCCCCCTTTCGCAGTGGCATCGATATTGAAGATTATCAGCTTGATCCAGTAGTGCGAGCAATTCAAATGCCTCGCGTTAATTTGCTGATTGCAGATGATGTCGGATTGGGTAAAACCATTGAGGCGGGGTTAGTTGCCCAAGAATTAATTATCCGTCATCGCTGCCGACGCATCTTGATAGTTTGTCCATCTTCACTGCAAATTCAGTGGCGAGACCAAATGCGCGATAAGTTTGGTTTAGATTTCCGCGTCGTGGACAGTACCTTAATGAAGGAACTACGACGGAAGCGGGGAATCCATGTCAACCCTTGGCAGCATTTCCCCAGGTTGATTACTTCAATAGATTTTCTCAAACGCGATCGCCCTCTTCGTCTTCTGCGAGAAATGTTACCAGGTGAAGGGGAACCGATGTATCCCCGGCGGTTTGATTTGCTGATTGTGGATGAAGCGCACAATGTTGCTCCCTCTGGCGGTGGAAACTATGCTGTTGATTCTTTGAGGACTGCTGCTATTCGGCTTTTAGTACCGCATTTTGAACACAAACTATTCTTGACAGCGACACCACACAACGGCTACCCCGAAAGTTTTACAGCCCTATTGGAATTACTTGATAGCCAACGGTTTGCACGGGGGGTATCACCCGATCGCAAGCAGTTACAAGTAATTATGGTTCGCCGTCTCAAATCGGAGATGAAAGGTTGGGACGGTTCTGACTTATTTCCACAGCGTCAGTTAGAAGCTATACCTGTAGACTATCCTGAAGCAGAACGACAAGCACACACTAACCTGAAAAGATATACTGAATTGCGCTGCAAGGGAGTGGCAGATAATACAGAAAAATATGCGACTGAATTTGTCCTCAAGTTGTTAAAAAAACGGTTGTTTTCGTCTCCTCAAGCGTTTGCAACTACTTTGGCACAGCACGAAGAATCGCTAAAAAATGCCCGTCGCCGCACTTATAGCAGTTTATCTCGACCGACAGAAGGTATTTTGCGCCGCCAATTGGCACAAATTGAAGAAGATTTTGCAGATGATGAAGTTTATGAAGAATCGACAGATGAGGCAATTACTAATACAACTAGGTTATTTCGAGAACTGAGTGCAGAAGAACAGGCTTTGCTGCGACAGATGCGGGAATGGGCAGAAACGACATCGAGAGTGTCTGATGCCAAAGCCAAAGAACTACTTAACTGGATTCATACTCACATTAAACCTGATGGTAGATGGTCAAATGAAAGGGTGATAATTTTTACAGAATATCGAGCTACCCAGAAATGGTTATATAACTTATTTGCCACAGAAGGGTTAGTAGAAGGCGATTCCCCTACGGGGACGCGATGCGAACGCCTAATGACACTTTACGGTGGGATGAAGTCGGAAGACCGAGAACAGGTAAAAGCGGCGTTTCAAGCATCTCCTGATATATCCCCAGTGCGGATTTTGCTGGCGACGGATGCGGCGAGTGAGGGTTTGGATTTGCAGAATTTTTGTTCGCGCCTTATCCACTATGAAATTCCCTGGAACCCGAACCGGATGGAACAGCGTAACGGTAGAATTGACCGTCATGGGCAAAAAGCCTCTCTAGTGAAGATTTACCACTTTGTCGGCAAAGATTATCAACATAATACAACTGGGCTACGTCCCGGTGAATTGGAAGGCGATTTAGAATTTCTCATGCGGGCGGCGTTGAAAATTAACAACATCCGCGAAGATTTAGGTAAGGTGGGGCCAGTAATTGCGGCGCAGGTGGAAGAAGCGATGATGGGGTATCGCAGCGTTTTGGATACTTCAGTCGCAGAGAGAGAGTCTGAAGTTGTGCGGCGAATGTTGAAATTTGAGCGCCAGGTGCGGGAGCAAATTGAAAAGCTGCGAGAACAGTTGAATGAGACGCGCCAGCATTTGCGATTGACACCGGATAATATTGAAGCGGTGGTCAGAATTGGTTTGGAATTAGCCCAACAACCACTTTTGATTGCAGGGAAAGTAGAGGGAGTTCCTGGGAAGGTGTTTTACCTACCACCATTAAAAAGCAGTTGGGCAGTTTGCAGCGAAGGTTTAGCCCATCCCCACACCAAAGAAATTCGTCCGATTGTTTTTGACCCGGAATTGGCGCATGGTAGAGATGATGTAGTCTTAGCCCACTTGAATCATCGTTTAGTGCAGATGTGCTTGCGCTTGTTACGCGCTGAAGTTTGGTCAAAGGAAGGTAGAAAAGCTTTGCATCGGGTGACGGCGCGTTTGGTTCCTAATTCGGTTTTGGATACACCTGCGGTTATAGCTTACGGTCGATTGGTGATTTTAGGAAGTGACCAGCAACGGTTACATGAGGAAGTAATCATGGCAGGTGGGTTACTTAAAGAAGGAAAATTTAGCCGTTTGGGTGTGATGAAAATTCAAGAAGCTGTTTCAGTGGCTTTACCAGAATTAGCACCGGAAAATATCACAGAGAAATTAGCCCAGTTATGGGATAGTCACGCATCAGCTTTGATGCAAGCTTTGGAGGCACGGCTTCAAGACCGTAGTAAAAGTTTACAACGAGACTTAGGCGATCGCGCTCAAAAAGAAGCGGCTGATATTACAGCAATTTTAACGGAATTGCGTCAAAGCATTCTCAATGAATTGGATGAACCTGAGTTTAAGCAGTTGGAATTGTTTAATACCGCAGAGAAAGAACAATTCGAGCGCAATGTCAACAGTCTTAAGGTGAGAGTAGAGCAAATTCCCGCAGAAATTGAGCGCGAAGTGGCTGCAATTCAAGCTAGGTTTGCAAATCCGACACCGCGACTGTTTCCCTTGGCGGTTACTTACTTAATTCCCCAAAAGCTAGCACGATAATTTAGAATCATCCCATCCCCCATTTCAGGAGAGTAAAACTATGAATTCTCCATTTCCCGGAATGAATCCTTATTTAGAAAATCCTGTGTTTTGGTCAGAAGTACATCATCGATTGATTACAGCTTTAGCAGATACTATTGAGGAAAATATTCCCCCACAATATCGAGTTGCAATTGAACAACGTACTTATTTAAGTGATGACTCGGATTCGGTATTAGTTGGTATACCGGATGTTTCTGTTTTTTCTCAACAAACATCACCCCAGCAATACTCATCAACTGCTACCCAAACAGCGACATCAGAAGGCATCACGGTGATGATACCGTTACCTGAACATATTACGGAAAATTACTTAGAAATCAGAGAAGTTTCTACAGGTTTTGTGGTGACATCTATCGAAGTTTTATCTCCTAAAAATAAACGCCCAGGCGAAGGTAGAAAAGCGTATGAACTGAAGCGCAAACAAGTTTTAGCTAGTCTTTCTCACTTAGTCGAAATTGATTTACTCAGAAGTGGAAAACCTATGTCAATTTTAGGGGAAGTTCCTGTAACAGATTATCAAATTATTGTTAGCAGAAGTGAAACACGTCCTCAAGCTAAATTATACGGTTTTAGTATCAGAGAAACGATTCCCGTATTTCCATTACCGTTACAGTCAGAAGATACAGAAACGATTGTAGATTTGCAATCTTTATTGCATGGTATATACAATCGTGCCAGATATTACTTAGCAATTGATTATAATAAAGAACCAGTACCACCCCTAAAATCAGAACATGCTGTATGGTATGATACCCTTTTACGCGAACAAGGCTTAAGGATTTAGTAATTTGGTAATTGGTTAAGAATTTTTTCCATCCCCCCATTCCCCATACTTCGACTTCGCTCAGTACAAGTTCCCCATTCCCCATTCCCAATTCCCATGTCTACAGCACGTCACCACGCCGAATGGTTATCGCTAGTTGAAGCTTCTGGCCCCTTTCTCAGTCTACCTGTACTCCTCAAAGTATTTCCTAATGGTTTAGATGCCCACGATCCAGAACACTTAAAGCTGTTACGATTAGCATACGAAGAATGGCAAGATAATCAATTAGGGGCAAAATCTGAACCAGCAATTCATCGAGCGTGGGTAGATTTTGTGCTGCGGCAGACTTTAGAATTGCCAGATGAAGTTTTATTAACAGGTCAGCGCATCCCCACGGGGCTGGCTGCCACAATTGCTGAACAGGGTGAAACTTTGCGTCCCGACTGGGTGGTAGTTGAACCCTCAGCCCTCACCCCAGCCCTCTCCCACGGGGAGAGGGGGCAAGAGGATCAAGATGGGGGGAAAAATCACCCCTCGCCCAGAGGGAGAGGGGACGGGGGTGAGGGTAAACCTCGCTTATTAGTGCAGATTGTATCGCCTCAGCAGAATTTAGAAAAACCCCTCAAAGACCGCCGTTGGAAAGCAAGTCCAGCGACGCGGATGATGGAGTTGCTGCACGCCTGTAATGTGCGGTTGGGATTGGTGACGAATGGAGAACATTGGCTGCTGGTAAACGCCCCACGGGGGGAAACGACTGGTTTTATTTCCTGGTATGGGGCGCTGTGGCTGGAAGAACACATCACACTGCGGGCATTTCGGAGTTTGCTGGGTGTACAGCGCTTTTTTGGGGTAGATGACTCGGAAAGCTTGGAGGCTTTGCTGCAAGCAAGTGTTAGCGACCAGCAAGAAGTTACCGACCAACTTGGCTATCAAGTCCGCAAGGCGGTGGAGGTGTTGGTAGAGGCGTTAGACCACATCGACCAAGATAGAAACCGCACTCTCCTTCAAGGTATTTCTGAAACAGACCTTTACGAAGCTGCGTTGACGGTGATGATGCGGTTGGTGTTTTTGTTTTCGGCAGAGGAACGGGGTTTGTTGCTACTGGGCGACCCCCTTTACGACCAGTATTATGCTGTTTCAACTCTGCGGGAACAGTTGCAGCAACGGGCTGATAAAGAAGGTGAAGAAGTATTAGAACGGCGTTATGATGCTTGGTGTCGGCTGTTGGCGACATTTCGGGCAGTTTATGGCGGTGTTCAGCATGATACTTTGCAGCTTCCCGCCTATGGTGGTAGTTTATTTGACCCTGACAGGTTCCCATTTTTAGAAGGTCGAATGTCGGGGACACGCTGGGAAGAAATTTCTGCTGACCCGATTCCTGTGAATAACCGGATTGTACTGCACCTATTGGAAGCTTTACAAATATTACAAGTTAAGGTGGCTGGTACTGTAGAACCACGTAGGCTATCTTTTCGGGCGTTGGATATTGAACAAATTGGTCATGTTTATGAAGGTTTACTCGACCATACAGCAGTAAGGGCAACTACGCCTGTTTTAGGGTTGATAGGAACGCGATCGCAGGAACCGGAAGTTTCTTTGGAGAGGTTGGAGGGAATTGGGGATGGGGAATTGATTAAATTTCTGAAAGCGGAGGCTGGGCGATCGCAGTCTGCTTTGCAGAAGGCTTTAAAGCAAGAGTTGACAGCGTATGAGGAACAACGTTTGTTGACGGCGTGTAATAATGACCAGGAATTATTTAACCGCGTGTTGCCTTTTGCTGGGTTAGTCAGATTAGATACTTTAGGTTATCCGGTGGTGATTCCTACGGGAAGCGTGTATGTGACGCAGGGAAGCGATCGCCGCGAGACAGGGACACACTACACGCCGCGCAGTTTGACGGAAGAAATTGTGCAGTACACTTTGGAACCGTTGGTGTATGAGGGTGTGGCTGAGGGGAAGCCGAAGGAACAGTGGAAACTCAAGTCAGCAGCAGAATTATTAAAGTTGAAAATCTGCGATATGGCGATGGGTTCGGGGGCGTTTTTGGTGCAGACTTGTCGCTATTTGGCGGAACGGTTGGTGGAAGCGTGGGAAAATGCGGAAAAGGCGAATCCGGGGAAAGTGGTGACAGCACCGGAGGGAACTTTATCTAAGTCGCGTCCAGAGGAGTGTGTAATTCCCAAGGATGCGGATGAACGGTTGATGGTGGCGCGGCGGATAATTGCGGACAGGTGTTTGTATGGGGTGGATAAAAACCGCTTGGCGGTGGAAATGGCAAAGTTATCGCTGTGGTTGATAACGTTGCAAAAGAATCGTCCGTTTACGTTTGTGGATCATGCCCTGAAGTGTGGGGATTCGCTGATTGGGGTGAGTTTGGAACAGTTGCGTTATTGGAATTTAGACACAAGAGAAAGGGTTTCATTGGCGTTAATTGGTGAAAATCTTCGTCGGGATATTGAACAAATTATTGAATTACGGCGACAAATTGCTGCTAAACCAGTAATTACGACTGAAGACCAAAAACATAAGGAGTACTTGCTAACAAAAGCGAAGGCTGTAGCCAATGATTTACGCGATGGTTGTAATTTATTGGTTAGTAGTTATTTTAATAATTTACCAGAGTCAGAAAAGGAAGGATTACGACAAACTCTGTTAACGGCGTTTCGGGATGGTGCGAGTATTTCTGAAAAAGATAGACGAGTTTTACCTGATTTAGAAAAATTGCGTCCGTTTCATTGGGAGTTGGAATTTCCAGAGGTGTTTTTGCCCTCACCTCAGCCCTCTCCCTCTGGGAGAGGTAGTAAAGTCACCCCTCGCCCAGAGGGAGAGGGGATGGGGGTGAGGGTTGGATTTGATGCGATCGTGGGAAATCCGCCGTTTATGGGTGGACAAAAAATTACAGGTGCTTTGGGTACAGCTTATCGAGATTTTTTAGTTAAATGGATTGCGAATGATCAACGCGGTAGTGCTGACCTCTGTGCTTACTTTTTCTTACACGCCAAGCAGTTATTAAATAGTGATGGTGGGTTTGGGTTAATTGCTACAAACACGATAGCGCAGGGTGATACGCGAGAAGTAGGATTAGACCAATTAGTTGCTGATAAATGTGTAATTACTCGTGCTGTACCGAGTAGAAAATGGTCGGGTATTGCTAATTTAGAAGTTGCTTATGTATGGTTGCGACAAGGTAATTGGCAGGGTGGATTTATCTTGGATGAAAAGCTAGTTAATGGAATTACGGCATTTTTGACAACTCCAGGAAAAGCAGTAGGAAAACCTTACGAATTAGCAGCTAATCAAGGTAAGTCTTTTCAAGGTTCAACAGTTTTAGGAATGGGCTTTATTTTGACTCCAGAGGAAGCACTTTCACTAATTAAAAAAGACCCCAAAAATAAAGATGTATTATTTCCTTATTTGAATGGTGAGGATTTAAATTCGCGTGCTGATCAATCACCCAGTCGTTGGGTAATAAATTTTAAGGATTATCCTTTGGATGCTGAACATGATGATATAAAGAAGCCTAAAGGTAGACCTTATGCAAGTGATTATCCTGATTGCTTAGAAATTATAGAAGAAAAAGTTAAGCCAGAGAGACAGCAAAATAATAGGCAAGCCTATAGAGATTATTGGTGGCATTATGCAGAAAAACGTCCAGGTTTATATACTGCCATTGAGGATATAAAACGGGTACTAATTCGCGCTCAGGTAAGCAGAACACACGCCCTTATTTTTTCAAAAACAAATCAAGTTTTTAGCATGATGTGTATTGTATTTCCTTTAGAAAGATGGATTGATTTTTCTAATATGCAATGCAGTTTACATGAAGTGTGGGTTAATGAATATTCTTCCAGTTTAAAGAAAGACCAGCGTTATACCCCTTCAGACTGCTTTGAAACCTTCCCCTTCCCCACATCAACCGCAAACCTAGAAGAAATAGGCGATCGCTACTACAACCATCGCCAAAATATCATGCAAACACGCCAAGAGGGATTAACCAAAACCTACAACCGCTTCCACAACCCCGACGAAACCGCCGCCGATATTCAACAATTGCGCGAATTGCACATAGAAATGGATAATGCTGTAGCTGCTGCTTACGGTTGGCAAGATTTAGAATTATCTCATGGTTTCCACCAAACCAAACAAGGCTTACGCTTCACCATCAGCGAAACTGCACGGCGAGAAGTGCTAGATAGATTATTAGAATTAAATCACCAACGCTATGCTGAAGAGGTAGCACAGGGTTTACATGACAAAGGTAAGAAAAAGGCGAAGAGTACTAAGTCTGGGGTAAAAAAGGGGAAAGATAAGGGGAGTGAAGGACAGATGAGTTTGTTTTAGGTGCAGAATTATGGAATATAAGCCCTCACCCCAACCCTCTCCCCAAGGGAGAGGGAGTGAAGAAAGAGATGCACAAAATCAAAATCAACAAAATAGGAATGAAGATAAATCTTGTCCCCCTCTCCCAGAGGGAGAGGGGCTAGGGGTGAGGGCAGAAATCTCTAAATTAGCAGGTAGCAACCGACAAATTCCCAAAGTATTATTAGAACGCGCCCGCGAGTTAAGAAAACAACAAACACCAGCAGAGCAAATATTATGGGAATGTTTAAGAAATCGACGTTTATTAAATACAAAATTTCGCAGACAACATAATATTGGTAGATATATCGCTGATTTTTATTGTCACGAAAAACTATTAATTATCGAGTTAGATGGTAGTATTCATGCAAATCAGCAAGTGGAAGACTCTATTAGAGAAAATTGGTTAAAGTCTAATAATTTTACTGTGATTCGGTTTAGTAATGAGGAAGTATTTAATGATATCGAGTTGGTGTTACAGAAAATTTCTCAAGCCCTCTAGCCCTCATCCCCTAGCCCCTTCTCCCTTGGGGAGAAGGGGAACTAGAATTTTGTAGGGTGGTTTATAATTTATCGCCAATTAAATACCTTTTTTACAAAGCGCTTTTCCCAATCTTCTTCATGTTCATATTCATCTAACCAAACCTTTAAATCAATTGCATCTGTAAATTCCATAAAAGCTATTGCAAACCCTTCCAACTGTTGCAGATTCAATCCGCGAATGCGTTCGGAGATTCCAGGCATTTCTTCCTCAAGTTCATCAAGAGTACCAAAGCGACTACGAACTAAACAAGTAAATAAATGATACGCACCAGGATATAAAATATTATCATTATTTACTGACTCTTGCATAATATCTTCTCTAAAAATTGCTGAATTAAATCTTTTTCAAACTTCAAACCTGCTAATATCTCTGTGTAAGCTGCGATATTCTGCCTTGTCTCCCTATCCGAAATTCTAGCAACAGTTTGGGCAACCTGCGATAATAACCTCTAGGGTGAATCTGTCTGTGTTAAAGGTGCTAACGGTAATAATGCAAGATTATCTAGAAAGAACGCCAAATCTTTCACATTCTCACAACACGATAGCAGTAATGTATCATTCTTACTAAACTGAGGAAAAATTTATGCGAACAGTACCAATCCAATTACCCGAAACAGTATTTTCAGCACTCCGCAAAAATCCTGAAGAATTTATTCAAGAAATGCGAATAGCCGCTGCAGTTAAATGGTATGAATTAGGTGAAATATCACAAGCTAAGGCAGCAGAAATTGCTGGAGTATCTCGTGCTGATTTTATTCATGCTTTATCACGCTACAAAGTAGATTTTATGCAATATACTGCCCAAGAGCTAGCTGAGGAATTGGCAAATGTCGATTAATCGTGCAATTATTAATTCTTCACCTTTGATTGTGCTTTTAAAAAGTCAACAAGCGCAATTAATTCCACAATTATTCACAGAAATTTTAGTTCCATCAGGTGTTTTTGAAGAAGTTACCACAAAAGATGATGTTGCATCAACGCAATTACCTAGTATCTCTTGGATACAAGTAGTAGAAGTTAATACTATTGCTCCTGTTGTAGCAGCTTGGGATTTGGGAAAAGGAGAATCACAAGTATTGAGTTTGGCACTAAAAAATTCAGACTATGCGGCTATTGTTGACGATAGGGCAGCACGGCGCTGTGGTCAAGCTTTAGGTGTTACTACCATTGGGACAGGAGGTTTGCTGATATTAGCAAAAAGACGTGGACTGATCCCCAGCATATCTCCTGGTATTCAAGCTTTGCGTGACGCTGGGTTGTGGTTATCCGATACTTTGGTCAATTTATTGAAACAACAAGCTGGGGAATAGGGAATGGGTAACGGGTAATTGGGAATTGGGAAATATACAACTAACCAGTTTCAGTTTTATTTTATACAATGAAGTTAAGCCTTGTATAGAAATAGCCATTTACCATGACTTTCGAGATCATCCACAAACCTACCTTCACTAACCAACTCTTGGCTATTCCTAAAGAGTATGTAGTGCAAATCTTAGAAAAAATCGAAGTATTGCGCGATGATCCCAAACCCCACGGTAATTTAAAGAAGAAACTACACGGCTATAAGGGTGATGTGTATCGCTTGCGTTCAGGCGACTATCGCATAATTTATACTTTTGGCGATAAATGGGTAGCCTTGCTGGGTGTTGATGCTCGTAAAGATGTATACAAAGGCGATAAGCTAGTTGCTGAAACGACCGATATCGATATCAGCACTCTGCCAGATGTAGAAGCATTGCTGGCTGTAAAACCAACTTATACCCCAAACTTGGTTTTACCTGATACATCCAACACAGAAAGCCCGCTACCTGTAGAAATTACAGAAGATTTGCTTCGTAGGTTGCGAGTACCGGAAGAATATTGGTCAACATTAACTGCGTGTCAGACATTAGATGATTTGATGGCGGTTAATTTACCCGGTAAGTGGTGCGATACTCCTACGGAGTCGATTATCGAACGCATTTTTGATTGTATCGCTGAACCCAATTTTGACCAAGTTCTGAACCAACCCAGCTTTGTTACGGGTAGCACTGATGATTTATTGCGCTTCACTGAAGGTGAGTTGCTGGGATTTTTACTCAAACTCAATCCCGAACAAGAGAAATTTGTCAGTTGGGCAATTAATGCCAGTGGCCCTACCCTATTAAAAGGTGGCCCCGGTACCGGAAAAAGTACCGTTGCACTTTACCGTGTTCGTGCGTTAATAGAAACATTTAAAGCCAACGGTGTCGAAAAACCCAAGATATTATTCACAACCTATACAAATGCGCTAGTTGCGTTTTCTCAACAACTTTTAGCAAGTCTCTTAGGCGAAGACATTCGGTATGTTGAGGTGAAAACTGCCGATGCCATAATAGCTGCAATAATTTCGCAAAGCACCGGAAAACCCAATATTGCTTCTGGTGAAGCCCTCCGAAAAACCATGAAGCAGGCGTTAAATAACACGATTGATTCTCTCAAAGGCAATCTACTACAACGTCAAGCTCAAGAACAAACGTTAAAACGCCTAAGCATTGATTATTTAATTGATGAAATTGGTACAGTTATCGAAGCACGCGAAATCAAAACCCTCGATGCTTACCAAGCAACATCACGAAACGGTAGGGCAATTTCCCTTAACAAAACGCAACGTCAAGCAATCTGGCACTTGCGTCAACAATTTTACCAGCTGCTAGAAAAACAAGAACTCGAAACTTGGCAGCAAGTCCGTACCCGTGCTTTGTCAACATTGCAGGAGATGGATAACCCGCCAATTTATGATGCGGTAGTGATTGACGAAGCCCAAGATTTAGACCCCAACACGTTGCGTATCCTCACCCGGCTTTGTCGTTACCCCAACCGCTTGTTTATCACCGCCGATGCTAATCAATCCATATATGGTAGTAGCTTCCGATGGACTGACGTTAGCCAAGACTTGAAATTTGTTGGACGCACAGGAGTATTGCGTGTTAACCACCGCACTACCCGCGAAATTAACGAAGCGGCGATTTTGTACTTAACTAACGGTGCATTGGATGAAATTGAAAATACACGGGACTATATTCACAATGGGCCACCGCCGGCTGTTCGTGCTGTAAATAATCCTGGGGATGAAGCCGAATTGCTGGTACGCTTTTGTAAAAGTGCAGCCCGTGAATTTCGCTTGGGTATTAACGCTTGTGCGGTAATTGTGCCGACAGAGAGTGCTGGTATAAAAATAGCTTGTCAACTTTCATACTTAGGCTTAGAAGCACATTTCATGACCAGCAAAGACTTGGATTTAAATAAACAAGGTGTTAAGATTATTACGCTTAAAGCTGCCAAGGGGTTAGAATTTCCTATCGTAGCGTTAGCCGGATTTTTAGATTCACCCTATCTGACAATTGCCAAAGGCAGACCGGAGGATGAAGTTTTAGAAATTTTGGCACGTGATCGCCGTACTCTATTTGTTGGTATGACTCGCGCTATGAGGGCATTATTGATTATTGTTCCTGCAACTAATTCTTCTGCTTTATTGGGAAATTTTGACTCGCAATTGTGGAATCTGGGGAATAGGGGATAGGGAAGAAAAATGGCATTGCTGAATTGCCCTCATCCCCAGCCCTTCTCCCACAGGAGAAGGGAGTAAGAAAGAAGTTTATATGCATAATTTAGGCTAACTATATATACTTTTATCAGCAACATGGAAATTATTAAGCTTCCTTCAATACTTCCAGGTGATTTAGACTTAGCTAGAGTTAATCAACAACTGCGGGAACATAAAATTCAGCTTGATTGGAGTGCGGTAGTGTCTGCACTGGAGCCTCAACTGGCGATTTTGCTCCAAGGACTCGACGTGACAAATGATGCAGATTGGTTGGGAGTTGAGGGTGCGATCGCTGATCATGTTGCTACTGACATTCTGCGTTATTTTGAACAGCACAAGCAAAAACCAAAGAAATCCCGTGCTAAGAAAAAGCCACAAGAAACCAAAGTCACACCACAAGTGTGGACGCAGGGGAATTTATTAGAGACACAATTTATTCCCTCTCAAAACGAAGGTCAATTATTAAAAGAGCAATTTATACCTGCTAGTAATAATTTAGTTGTTGAAGACCAGCCAGAAACAATAGAAGCTGAAGTTTCCAATATTCTTGAATCAAAGTTACCTACACCCTATAAAATCCGTGATGAATTAGAAAAAGCAGTATTGGCAGATTTACTGGGGCCTGCGGGTGGTGAGGAAGAAGAAGTAGATGAGGATAGTGTAAGCGATCGCTATCTTGTAGGGTTACTTGCACCGCAACAACGCCGTATCAGTGCTGAGACTGTAAATAAATCGGTTGTGGCTGACGAAGTGCAAGACAAATTATTTAGAGAAGTTGACTATCAACAACCAGAACTTCTTGATGAATTGGCTGTAGTTGGTAAAGGTACTGTCGAGGAAGGCACAACTGAGGTTAGTGTACCACCGGCTGAAACGATGTTTCCCTCATCTTTTGGTATGACTTTTTGCGTTAGTGGTGCAGCCAAAGTATTGCAAATTAATGCAGGTTGGGGACAATATAAACGCACTAAAAGCGAAACTATTACCAAAAAAGATGATACACCGAAAATGGTGTGGAAGCGCCAACAAATTCTAGGAAATTCACCTCCCATTCCTCTAACTGAGGGAGAAATTCCTAAATGGACGGTGCATTCAGAATATCCCCAAGTGCAAGTACAAGGCAAAATTCGCCAACAAAGTAACGGAGATTGGATTGTTAGCTTGTTTTTAATTAATGGGCAAAAAGAACCCGCCAAGTTACGGGATGAAGCGTGGTTATTTCAACCAGAATTAAGCGTACAATCAGCAGATTCTCAACATCTTGATATTTTTCTCAAGCGACACAAACCGCGTCAGGCTGGTAAGCTTGACCCGGTAATTTATGCTGAAGAAAAAGCAATGGCAATGCTTTATCGCAAACAGGTAGAGTTCGCCATTGGTCATGGGGTAAGCGTCCATGCCGAAACAGCACAAAATACTACAGAATGTGCTGTTAAATTATCTACCAACGTTGTACCTGTCTACGAAGTTCCCAAAACCTCTCCACCTCAAGCAGATGAAATTCCTGAATTGGCGGGATTGGTTTTGGATATGAAAGAACTTGCACAAACTCCAACCGTAGATTTTATCAGTAAGCTAAATCCTCTGGTAACAGCTTACGCAGTCTGGATTCAACAACAAGCACAACGGATTTCTAATCCTAATGAAGGATTGACAGATTACCAAGATGTAGCTAAAGATGCAATTAAAAATTGCGATCGCACTCTTCAACGCATTCAGTCAGGTTTAACGCTGCTGCAAACCAACCCGGAAGCAGCCGAAGCTTTCCGATTTATGAATCAAGCCATGCACTTGCAGCGTCTTCGTTCTATTTACTCAGAAGAAGCACGCCAAGGTAAAATACCAAAACCAGAATTAGACAAAATCCCTAATCCTACCTGGTTTCCGTTTCAATTAGCCTTTATTTTGCTGAATTTACCCAGCATAACCGACTTACACCATTGCGATCGCAGTCACGAAACTGATGCTGTTGCAGACTTACTCTGGTTCCCCACTGGCGGTGGTAAAACCGAAGCTTACCTGGGATTAACCGCCTACACCATCGGCTTGCGGAGGTTACAAGGGGTAATTTCGGGACGTTCTGGAGAATATGGCGTTGCAGTTCTAATGCGCTACACCCTACGCCTGCTTACACTACAACAATTTCAACGCGCTACCACCTTAATTTGTGCTTGCGAATCTATTCGTAGAGACAACCCAACTAAATGGGGAAACGAACCATTCCGTATTGGGTTGTGGGTGCGATGCAGCGCACTACCCCCAACCACACCGACCAAAGCGAAGAATTTTGCAAACAAGCGCGAGGGCAGTACCAGCAAAGTGCTAGCGGTTCCCCTCACCAACTTACAAATTGCCCGTGGTGTGGTTCTAAAATCGATCCAGGTAAAAACATTGAAGTCGAATCTTTTAGTAAAGGTCGCGCCCGTACTCTAATTTACTGCGGCGACTCTTTGGGGCGTTGTCTGTTTAGTAAAAAACAATCTTCAAGCGAAGGTTTACCCATCCTTGTAGTTGATGAAGAAATCTACCGTCGTTTACCCACGCTGTTGATTGCTACCGTAGATAAATTTGCCCAAATGCCTTGGAAAGGGGAAATTCAAATGCTATTTGGGCAAGTAGATGGTTACTGTGAACGGCATGGTTTTCGGACATCAGATATTGAAGATACTAATTCCCATAAAAAAACTGCGTATTTACCCGGTGCTAAAACAATTCACAGCAACCCCCTACGCCCACCCGACTTAATCATCCAAGATGAGTTGCACTTGATTAGCGGCCCCCTCGGTACATTAGTAGGACTTTATGAAACCGCAGTAGACCAACTCTCCTCTTGGGAAGTCGATGGTAAAAAGGTTCGCCCCAAAGTCATAGCTTCTACTGCAACAATACGTCAAGCAGAAACTCAGATGCATAACCTATTTCTGCGGAAAGTACAAGTGTTTCCACCGCAAGGCTTGGATGTAGGGGATAATTTCTTCTCACGCCAGCGAGAACCAAATGAGACTAATCCAGGACGGCGCTATGTAGGTATTTGTGCCACAGGGCGACGGCTAAAAGCTGCATTAATTCGAGTTTATGTTGCTATTCTTGCTGCTTCTCAAGACCTGTATGAAAACAAACAATACGGAAATCGTGCTGACCCCTGGATGACGTTGGTCGGTTACTTCAACTCGATGCGGGAATTAGGGGGTATGCGACGCTTAGTGGATGATGATATTCGCATCCGCCTTGGGAAAATGGATAGTCGGGGACTAGCAAAGCGTCTGCGGATTAACTTGGAGGAACTTACATCTCGTAAGGATTCTACAGATATTCCTGTAGTTCTAGATAGGCTAGAAACATCCTTCGATCCAGTCCGAGAAGCACAAATCAAAGCCAAACGCAAAGCTGGGGAAAAAGTCGATCAGCTTGAACCGCTCGATGTTTTACTTGCTACTAATATGATTTCCGTGGGTGTAGACGTGAAACGCTTGGGTGTGATGGCTGTTACAGGTCAGCCAAAAAATACCGCCGAGTATATTCAAGCTACCAGCCGTGTCGGGCGGACATTTCCTGGTATCGTATTTACAGTTTATAATTGGGCGCGTCCTAGAGATTTATCCCACTACGAAAGATTTGAACATTACCACGCTACATTTTATCAACACGTAGAAGCGCTATCTTTAACACCCTTTGCGCCCCGTGCGATTGACAGGGGTTTAGCCGCGTTGTTTATATCCCTTGTGCGGTTGGCGGGTAGAGAATTTAACGGTAACAACCAAGCAGGACGAATTGAACGCAACCATCCTTATATACAATCTGCCATTAATACAATTTGCGATCGAGCTAATTTAGTTGCGGGTACAGAAGCCCAAAAACTTGTTAAACAAGCACTGGAAGCCAAATTAGATATCTGGTTGAGTAAAGCACAAAACTTGATTGGAGGCGGTACTCTCAAATATCAGACAGACAAGCGTGATGGTTTAACCATTGAATTATTAGAATCAGCAGGTCAAGGAATTTGGCAAGAATTTACTTGTTTGAACTCCCTGCGAAACGTCGAACCGACAGTAGGGTTAATTTTTCAAGATCAAGTACCTGATGATGACTTTAGTCGCTTACCTCAAGCAATGAAAGAATAGGGAATAGAGAATAGGTAAAAAATACAGTTTAATAATCCACAATTCTCAATTCCTAATGCCCAATGCCCAATGCCCAATTCCCAATCCCCAATTCCCCAAAATGAGCCAATCTAACTATAAATACAGAGTAGGCGAACTGCGACCCAGCCAAATTTTATTTTCCTTCGGTGTAGGTGCTGTACTTGACCTGCCAAACCTTTCAGTTATGG
>CAVYXS010000246.1:0-11170 GCA_963772205.1 uncultured cyanobacterium | reverse complement strand
GGAAAATATTGGTGCAATCGCCCAAGTTAGGCAAATTGTACTTACATCCCTGAACCGCCTACAAGGCTTGTGTACCATTACCCCAGCCGATGGCGCTTTCTATTTTTTCCTCAAGGTTCATACGCAAATCGATGCTTTTGAGTTACTTAAACAACTCATCCAAGAACATCTTGTAGCCGTCATTCCTGGTACAACCTTTGGGATGGATAATGGATGTTATCTGCGTGTCGCCTATGGTGCATTGCAAAAAGATACAGCACAAGAAGGTATAGAGAGATTAGTCCAAGGTCTGCAGCAGATACTACATTAATCTCAACTAAATTCTGTAAACTCTGGTTGTCCAAACAGCAGATTTCGGTCTATCGCTGATAAAATTTTATTATTAGCGCGGTCAGAATTTAAAGCTCGAACAACCAACTGGGCAACATCTGCACGATGGATGCTACCAACAATACGCGGATCTTCAGTTAAAATTCCATTACCAGTTGCGGGTTCTGACTTCAGTCCACCGGGACGAATAATGGTGTAAGTTAAACCACTGGCGATTAAGTATTGTTCGGCTTTGTCTTTTTCGACTAAAACAGGGCCAAGTGTTTCTAAAGCTTGGGGAGGTAAAGCCACAGCACTATTTCCAGTACCAATAGAAGACACAAGAATAAATTTTGATACCCCGGCTTTGACTGCAGCATCGATAAGATTTTTATTACCTAAATAATCTGCTCTGTCTCCGTGTTGGGGTAATCCGCCGATGGTACTGATTACAGCGTCGATGGGTTCATCTGTAAGTATTGCACGTTCTACATCACCTACATTCAAGGCATCTCCTATAACCACCTCAATACCTGTTGCTTCTAGTTCAGCAGCAGCAGCTTCGGTTCTCAGGAGTGCTTTAACTTTTAGCTGTTGTGCTGTGAGATACTTGACGATTTCTCTACCAACACCGCGACTTGCTCCAGCTAGAAAAATGTTAGATGCACTTGTCATATTCATTTTCGATTGTTGATTCTAGTAGTCTGTCAATTTTGTTTTGAGGGATTTTTGGTAGTGTGAGCGTCTCGCTCACGCGGGCAAGATGCCCGCACTACAGTTTTCAGTTAATTGAACCACAGATATTTAGTAGAGGCACAGCATTGCTGTGCCCTTAGCCGGGTATTATGGCGGTTCCCAGTTGGATGCCTTGACAAATTATATCGTCGCGTTCCGGGGCACGGCACTGCCGTGCCTTTACGAGTATATTGGACTCAATCGATAACCGCTATATGGTCTAACAATGAACTAACAAATATCTCAGGCACTTAAGCAAAGTTCCATCCGTCATGATGATTCATTATGGACAAACCTTGGCTAACAGCAGTGCTGAAACCAATGGTAGTCCTGAAAAATCAGGATAATGTTGCAAATTCAGAAGGCTAATATGAAAAAAGCAATTATTACTAAAACACTAATTACATCACTAGGTTTGTTAGCTTTATTCGCCCCAAATCAGGCCTCCGCTCAACTCATACCACAACCTTGGGTGTCAGTGGGTGGGAAAGATGGTGATACAACTTATGCTGTGGGCGCTAGGGCTTTAAATTTGGGTGTTGAGTTAGGAAAAGGGCCTCAAAATTCGACAGGTGTAGATGTTCTCAAATTTCTGAGTTTACCACTGATTTCTCCTTATGTAGGAGTGGGACTATATTCCAACGATAAAGGTGTGGCGTTTTCTGGTGGTGTTCAGGTAGGCGCTACCGATCACGTTTTTGTAGGTGCTGGTTACAATTCTGTACGTGGATTTAATGGACAATTAGGAATAAAATTCTAATTTATTTTCTAGAATATAGAAGCATTCTCAGTAAGCCGGCGCAAAAATTATCACCAAATACAGAAATTTTATTTTTCGTTACATAGTTTGGTTTTTTCTCGCCGACTTATTTGTATTATTAATTTTCATGCTTACGTAGTCAGCACTTTAGTGCTTAAATCTTGCAAAATTCACCGACTAAAGTCCTGACTAAGAAAAAAGCAAAGTCAACTGAATAAACTACTATAGGAATCCGATTTAGACACGTAGGGTGCGTTACGCTATCGCTAACGCACCAAATCCTTGATGATGGTGCGTTACGGATTTCATCCTAACGCACCCTACGATACCTAATTTTGTTCAAAAATCAAAGTAGTAGTCCTATATTAAAATGGTATTACAACAGAAATGTTCAGCATTTATAGTATTTCGATGAGGAAGATTTACCCTTTAAAATAAATAGGCAATTCGCGCTTCTTCAAGGAGTATCCTGTAGTGCAGCCAGACTTAATAGGCTTGGAAATTACCAAAGGGGAACTGAGACGTTTAACTGGATTCGATCCAGAAGACATTTTTCGACCTTCGATGATGGCCAACCGCGAGCAGCGATTAGGATTTTTTATCAATGAATTGGTTGTAGGCCTAGCCCTGACGCCAATTATTGTTGGTTTTATTTATGCTTTTATAATTCTACCAACAATTGGTTCTTCAATTAAACTCGGAATTATCTTAATAATTCTAGCACCGATCGCAGTAGTAGTGGGGCGATCGCTATGGCGGCGCCTGAACCTGTCCCCAAGCACTGACAATACTTTTAGATGAAGTTGATAAATATCATGCAGTTATTAAAGCCATAGATATTAATGATGAGCTAGCAACATCTGGGAACGTAAACAGCAGTATCTATGACCGAGACAAAGTTATTGCCGCGTTACAACTAATTAGAGAAGATTTAGTCCGGGCTTTGAAAACAGAACGGATTTTGCGAGATAATAAAAAATTGCTTGCTAACAATCAAGAGTTATTTGTGAATAATTTAGCTAATCTGCAAGCCTTACAACTTAGTAGTCAGGCTGGCGAATACGCTCAATTTCTTAATGAATCATTGCAGATTGCCCTCGATGTCCAAGCAGAAATTAGAAAATTACAGTCACCCCGTTGAGTTAAATGACCCTAAAACCCAAAATCATTGTCTTGGATGATGACCCTACAGGTTCGCAAACAGTCCACAGCTGTTTGCTGTTAATGCATTGGGATGTGGATACTTTACGGACTGGGTTACGGGATGATTCCCCGATTTTCTTTGTCCTGACTAACACCAGATCTCTCACCCCAGAATCGGCTGCATCTGTTACCAAAGAAGTGTGCCAGAACTTAAAATTGGCGTTAGCATTGGAAGGCATTGAGGATTTTCTCGTTGTTAGTCGTTCTGATTCGACTTTGCGGGGACATTACCCAGTGGAAACCGATGTCATTGCTGAAGAACTCGGTCCGTTTGATGCTCATTTTCTGATCCCCGCCTTTTTTCAGGGTGGACGCGTCACCCGTGACAGCATACATTACTTAATTATAGATGGTGTACCGACCCCAGTTCATGAAACTGAGTTTGCCCGTGATTCAGTCTTCGCCTACCATCATAGTTATTTGCCCAATTACGTAGCAGAAAAAACTCACGGGCGGATCAATGCTGAAGCAGTAGAAAGGTTTTTACTGGCTGACATTCGCGCTGGTAGTCGGGAACGCCTATTAAAACTCAGTGGAAATCAATGTGGTGTGGTGGATGGTGAAACTCAAGCAGACCTCAACGCCTTTGCAGTGGATATCCTCGCAGTAGCCAGCCTTGGTAAACGCTTTTTGTTTCGCAGTGCTGCCAGTATTTTAACAGCTTTAGCAGCCTTACCGCCTCAACCTATCGCCGCCGAAAATATGGCAAAATATGTGCGTGGTGGTCAACCGGGTGCAGTCATCGTTGGTTCCCATGTGAAAAAAACCACTCAGCAGTTAGAGGCTTTGTTACAAGTAGAGGGAACGGCGGGAATTGAAATTAATGTTGCCCGATTACTTGATGAAGAGGCAAATGAATCTGCTACACTGCTAACCGAGAGCCTGGAAAATATACGGGCAGTATACACGGCTGGTAAAACACCAGTGGTTTATACCAGCCGTCAGGAACTGACTTTTAAGGATGTTCAGACAAGGTTGGAATTTGGAACTAAGGTTTCAGGTTTATTGATGGATATTGTGCAGGGTTTACCATCGGATATGGGATTTTTAATCAGCAAGGGTGGGATTACCTCCAACGATGTCTTGAGTACTGGTCTTTCCTTAACTTCAGCCCGATTACTAGGTCAAATTTTAGCCGGATGTTCAATGGTTTTGACTCCCGCTGATCATCCCCTGTTTCCCAATTTACCAGTGGTACTGTTTCCAGGCAACGTCGGTGATACCAATGCTTTGGCAACAAGTTATCGCAGATTGACGAAGAAAATTCCAAGTCCTGAGTGCTAAATGGAGATAGTAAAAGTAACAAATCTAATAGAGGTAATTACTGCGAGTGTTCCTTGTCTTTTGGCTGGTGCTGCATGACTTCTGATCCTGCTATCCCCGATTTCAAGTCAAATTCTGCACTTCCTGATGCAGAATCAATATCTATGTTTTCTGAAGTAGAGGTTAATTCAACCGTTGCTGATTCTATTGTCCCAGAAACGGAGCTAAATTCTGTCCTTGACTATTTACATGCCAATCCTGCGCCTAGTGATGTCAAGTTAAATCCGGCAAGTTCAGAAATAGACGCAATTGTTTCCCTTTCTGATTTATATTCTCAACAGATACCATTACCAGAAAATCGGGTAAATCAGACTTTTCAAGTCCAGTTGAAAAGTGAGGAGGGACGACTGTTATTAATTTTACCCACAGAATCTCAAGTACCTGCCTCAGATCTCAGCTGGTCGGAAATATGGCAACAAATGAGACAACGGCTGAACGCTGGCGATCGCTTGCGGACAGCAAATACTCCGGTGCATCTAATAGCACAAGACCGCTTATTGGATAGTAGACAACTGCAAGAACTTTCTGAGATTTTCAGTGAAGTCCAACTCCAGCTAAAATCTGTAGCCACGAGTCGGCGTCAAACAGCGATCGCGGCTGTGTCTTCTGGCTATTCTGTAGAACAGCTACAGCCAGAAATTACCCTCAGTTCGGAATCAAAAGTTACCGCCTCCGCCACAGCAGATGCGCTCTATCTAGAAATGACCGTACGTTCTGGTGTAGAAATTCGTCATCCTGGAAGCGTAATTATTTTGGGAGATTTAAATCCAGGTGGTATCGTAGTTGCAGATGGAGATATTTTAGTGTGGGGTCGTCTACGCGGAACTGCACATGCTGGTGCAGGGGGAAATCGCGATTGTCTAATCATGGCTCTGCAAATGGAACCAACCCAATTGCGGATTGCAGATGCTGTCGCTAGGGCGCCCGAAAAATCACCCATGCAGTTTTTGCCTGAAGTGGCGCATATTACGCCACAAGGCATTCGCATTGCCAGGGCAATAGATTTTTCCCGCAGCCAATTAAATCGGATAAATCTTGAGCCATAAATTTTACTATAATTCCTGAACCCTCATCGAGCGCGTTTCTATCATGACTCGCATTATTGTCATTACCTCCGGTAAAGGAGGGGTGGGTAAAACCACAGTTTCGGCAAATCTAGGTATGGCTATAGCCAAAATTGGGCGTCAAGTGGCCTTAGTTGATGCCGATTTTGGGCTGAGAAATTTGGACTTGCTTCTAGGACTAGAAAACCGCATCGTCTATACTGCGGTAGAAGTCCTAGCTAGGGAGTGTCGCTTAGAACAAGCTTTGGTCAAAGATAAGCGACAAACCAATCTCGTGCTGCTCCCAGCAGCCCAAAATCGCACCAAAGAATCAGTGACACCCGAACAGATGAAGTTATTGGTAAATGCACTGGCACAAAAATATCAATATGTGATTATTGATAGTCCAGCGGGTATTGAAATGGGGTTTAAAAATGCGATCGCCCCAGCCAAAGAAGCTTTAATTGTCACCACCCCCGAAATTTCCGCCGTTCGGGATGCTGACCGTGTGGTCGGGTTACTAGAAGCACAAGGCATTAAGCGGATTCATTTAATAATTAACCGCATCAGACCCGCAATGGTACGAGCAAATGATATGATGTCTGTGCAAGATGTCCAGGAGCTTCTCGCCATTCCCCTAATTGGGGTGATCCCCGACGATGAGCGCGTTATTGTCTCTACCAATCGTGGCGAACCTTTAGTCTTATCAGAAAATCCTTCAATAGCTGCCACAGCCTTTGAGAACATTGCTCGTAGATTGGAAGGGGAAACTGTCGAATTTCTTGAGCTTGACGCCCCCAACGACAACATTTTCGCCCGTCTGAGAAAGTTGTTGTGGACTAAGATTGTTTAACTCATTCTCCCGTCTCCACAGACCTATTTGCAATGATTCTCGAACTTCTAGAACGACTTTTTTTTCGCTCTCCTGACAACAGTCGTACTCAAGTTAAACGTAGGTTACAACTGGTAATTGCCCACGATCGCGCTGATTTAGACCCGCAAACATTAGAAAAAATGCGGCAGGAAATTCTCGAAATTGTCTGCCGTTATGTAGAAATTGATACTGATGGTTTGGAATTTTCTCTAGAAAGCAACCAACGCACAACAGCTTTGATTGCGAATTTACCTATCCGTCGAATAAAAGACAATACACTAGAATTGGAAGGTAGCGAACAATCAACATAACTTTACAGTTAGTTATTTTTTTTAACAATGTTAATTATTGTGAACTAACTACGCTATCAGGGTATGGGGCATAGCGAAGAAGTTACCAATGCCCCATGCCCTAGGAATTTTAGATTTTAGATTTTAGATTGAAGTCAAATCCAAAATTGCCAATCCAAAACTTGTACTGAGCTTGCCTGCCCTGAGCTTGCCGTACCACTACGTGGATCTTGCTATGCGTAGCGTCTCGCAGAGAAGGGTCGAAGTATCCAAAATTGAATTGCTCCATACCCCATGAGGATAAAAAAATATCCCGCTGTCAAAATAACAGACAACGGGAATAGACAATTTTTTCTATCAACTATCGAGAGGCGACTTGTGGACCTGCCCAAACTTCTGTAATCTTCTCACCAAAAGTAATTGGTTGATCAGCATCTGTGCTTGTGATCACAGTTTGACCATCATTAGCAACTTTTACCAAAGGCCAATGTTCTTCGCCTAGTTCCCCAGCACGGAACAACACATGATCTGGTTGACTCTTACTCCAACCTAACAAAATAGCCATTTGTTCATGCCGATCTTGCTGTTGAGCAGGAGCAACAGTGTTGGTATGATTATTTTGTCGATCCCAAATCAGTGCATAATCTGTAGCATCGGCGGTGTTGAATACCGCTTCAAACTTTCGTGCTAAGAAGCGATCGCCTTTTTGCGACCAGCTAACAGGAACCAATACCCCAATTTGACCTTGGGTGTCGGCTTCTTGTAACGACGCGATCTTTTTCTGTACTAAAGGATCACTCAGCAGAGCGGTGGAAGCCATTACTCGCAATTTCTTAGTTTGTAAATCTTCGACAAACAGAATGCTAGTAACACGGCTATTGTACATTTCGGGCTTGATATCCAGTTGCACCCGGCTATAAACAGCATATTTACCATCGGGAGAAATTACAGGTACACTACGGTAGTAGCGCACTCCAGAACGACCTTTAGAACCAATAGCTTCTTGTGTAGCCATGATCCATTTCCAGGGAATCGGATGAGGACTACCTATGGGATCAATTTGTTCTGCTTGTTCTCCTGATGGTTGTTCCAAAACGGGTATTTCCTGATTGGAGATTGGTTGTGATTGTCTCAAATTTGGTGTAATTTGAGTTGTAGCCAATAATTCGCCATCAGAAACCTTTTTTGGTAGAGAATTCTTTGTTTTTTCCAATAAACGAACTCGAGCAGTTTTTAATTTTTGCACCAACTTTTGACTCAAAGGCGTCTTTCTAGATGGTGGAAGTTCAACTGCTGGTACAGGATCAATAGCAGGAACATTGCTCTGAGAGAGAATGCGCTGTGAGCAAATTTGCTTCTCCCACCACAGAATCAATTTTCTCTGCTGCTAATCCTTGGTTTTCCCCCACAACCGCCATTACTGGTGGTACAGAGTCAAATTTTCCTGCCGAGGGAGCTGACTTGAGATGCTTTGAGTATATTAGCTACATCAACTTGGTTAACAGTAGCTATTTCTTTTGACTCAACGCCTTTTTCCTTATCGTAAGTATTTTTACTTAATTCTAAGGGCTTCGCCAAGGTAGAGTGACCCGATGCTGCCACTAAAGGTGCGATCAGTATCACAACGACAACATATTTGATAAATGGTTGCACGCGGAACCATCCTGACAGCAAAAGAGGTTTAAGCATGTGTTGACTCTCTAGAGGGGCGGTTGCTGTGTGAGGAGCAATGCCTATGCAGCAATAGGGGTAGGGGTATGATTATATGTATAACAAGAAACTAAAAGCTTTAACGAGATAATTTCTGGAAAATTTGCACTCCTTTACAAAAATTTAGTATCATTGTTTACATTTACCCTGTCTAAAATACTGCAAAAACAAATTAGCCGCTATCATGATACTGATGCAGACCAATTGATAAATTAAGCGAAAAAATAGACTGGAACCACATTTAACACTCAAACCCAGCCAAATAGAGGTTGGATCAAAAAGTATTTCATGAATATTCAGGCTATTGATACCGACTACCGAGAGATAGGTAGACTTTTGTGAGTAATGTTAGCTATCGCTAACACGGAGTACCCTGGATTGAATATAAGTTGCTACACCAGCACAGATACCAATGATGGCACAAATGAGGCGTTACTTAAAAAGCTGGCAAAGCTGAGGTAAAATAAATACTACGCGATCAAGACTAGTGGCATCTACCCCCGACATACAAATCAAAACTTGCTCTGCAAAAATTGCCAGAACGAAACTCTATCTTATAGATGTAAACACACCGAAAGCCAAATTCAAGGGAACAAATAGAAAAACATTTAATTTAACGGGTAGAAGCACAGCGGCTTGTTGCCAGACATTGCCAAACAATTCAGCTTGCTAGCAGCACAAGCAGTTTTACTAGCTTATCTACTGGCTCACTTACTAACTATAAGTCTATCAAGGAACTTTGGGTTTCACCAATACCAAAACACTTTAACACCAAAAAACCAATTTGTTGAAAAATTGTGGATGAAATTATAGTATCTCTCGCGTAAGTTGCACTTTTTTACTTGAATTGGTCAAAATTCCCGAATTACTCGGAAAATTTGACTATTCTTTCACCAATGGAAACCAAAGCAGCTCCTCTTGACAAGCAAGTGCAAAACAAAAATAAATGCAATTTTCATACCCTGCAGCTTACCAGCAATTTATTTGGACTATGAATTAGGACTATGGCGTTTGGTCTGGTGTTCCGTTATAGTGACCGCAGATAGAGCGTTTCTGGCTTTGGTGTTGACTTGGTAATGTTGAGATTAACGATTAATTGACATGAAAATTGTATTTTTTGGTACTCCCCAATTTGCTGTCCCCACTTTAGAAAAATTGCTCAATCACCCTGATTTTGAAGTATTGGCAGTGATAACACAACCCGATAAACCCAGGGAACGAGGTAATAAACTTACACCTTCACCAGTCAAAACCCTGGCGATCGCTGCCAATGTACCAGTATGGCAGCCCGAACGGGTAAAAAAACATTCTCAAACTTTAACCAATCTCAAACAATTAGCCGCAGATGCATTTGTTGTCGTCGCCTATGGGCAGATTTTGTCACAAAAAATCTTAAATATGCCAAAATTGGGCTGCATTAATGTGCATGGCTCAATTTTACCCCAATATCGAGGCGCGGCTCCCATTCAGTGGAGTCTACATAATGGTGAATTAGAAATGGGGATCACCACAATGTTAATGGATGCCGGCATGGATACCGGCGCAATGTTGCTTAAAGCCACTACACCCATTGGATTACTCGATAATGCTCAAGATTTAGCCACGAGGTTAGCTGTCATCGGTGCAGATTTATTAATCGAAACCTTGCTCAAGCTAGAACGCCAAGAACTTGAACCAATTCCCCAAGATAACTCCCAGGCGACTTATGCACCATTGATTCAAAAACAGGACTATAACTTAGATTGGTCAAAAACCGCTATTCAATTACATAATCAAATCAGAGGCTTTTACCCCAACTGTACCGCTATCTTTCGCAACCAACCACTGAAAATCACCGCCACCGCTCCCCTTGGTTCTGCTTACAGCCAAGAACTACCAGCGAAATTACAAGAAATAATTCATAAATTGCCGCAATTGTCAACTATATCTGGTAGTCCAGGAGAAGTGGTAAGCATTGCCAAAGGAATTGGTGCAATTGTCCAAACTGGCGAGGGGTTATTGCTGTTGCGAGAAGTGCATCCAGCCGGTAAACGTCCTCAATCTGGATGGGATTTTGTCAATGGTAGCCGTTTAACTGTAGGAGAAGTATTTGGCACAAGTAGCTAGGGGAGGGGGGAGGGGAACCTAACTAAGCACAGGCTAAACGCCCCGCTAACAGGATTCCTCACCCCTCAATGTTAAGTTTTCATAGTAACGGCAAGAATCACAAGGGCCATTGGGGTTGACGGCACAACGCATAATTTCTGAATGAGCATTATATCTACAACTAGCGTCGCCGATTACCCAACGTCCGGCTACCAAGGTTTTTTCAGATGGTCTTTGAGCCGACTGCACGTAAAGGGCTATGTTATGTAAATGATAGCGCCCGCCTTTTAGTTGATATCGGTGGCGACGTTCTAAAACCGCATAGGTTTTACCTTCAAAATCGAGATAATTTCCAGGTTGGGGTGTCCAATCAAATTGCACTCTACCAAGGGACTGTCGTGGATGCGTCAGAATCACCTCGGTTGGTAAAGAGTTTGGCTCCATAAGCTTATGTGATTTGATTTACATTATAAGGATGGTATCGCAATCACTTCCTTTAGCTTACAAGATTTAAAGTACAATTATTGTTTAACTAGATTTTTTGACACTAGACCTCTTGCATAAATCAAACCAAAGAACCCCACCCCGCCTTCGACTTACGTCAAAGTCTCCCCTCCCCGTATACGGGGAGGGGTTGGGGGCGGGGTGTTAGGGGACTTTTGCAAGAGGTCTACTCTACTAATGACACGCCCTAGTGCTGGTGACTCTTCAACAAAATCGCACCGGATAAATTTATTTTTTCAATAGCGAAAGTGGCAAAAACTATTATTGGCAAAATGTTATGATTAGCATCGAATAAATCCAGAAACATTAGTCAGACCCTAAATTCCATTTGTCA
>CAVYXS010000245.1:0-6666 GCA_963772205.1 uncultured cyanobacterium | reverse complement strand
GTAGATCGTCTCGAAAACACTCTGGATATGATTACTGAACAAGAATATCAAACTAGAGTGGTTAACCCGCAGAGATGAGATGTACTCATTCAAGCGTCACTATAGTACCACAATCCAAAATTAAAAATCCCAAATTGGTGTTGCTGAATTTGGATAAAATTAGCCTCGCTGGGAATCGAGTCCATAAGGAGCAAGAAATGGATATGATAGAAAAGTAGATAAAACTTCAAATATCTTTATCAAATGCTGATTGACGCTTCTGGCTTGTCCAAGGTCAAAGACTCAGTTATAGAAAGGATTTTCTTCGGTCATAAACCTAATGCCGAGTTAATTGGAATTCTAACCGTCTACTTTGTCCAAGGGATTGTAGGGTTGGCGCGTTTAGCAGTCAGCTTTTTTCTCAAAGATGAATTGCACCTCACTCCAGCACAGGTGTCAGCATTATTGGGAATAGTCGCCTTACCTTGGATTATCAAGCCGATATTTGGTTTAGTCTCCGATGGCTTGCCGATATTTGGCTATCGCCGACGCCCATATTTAATTTTAGCTGGGATACTGGGTACTTTATCCTGGGTAAGTCTCGCCACAATAGTTCATAGTACCTGGACAGCTACAGCAGCGATCGCTCTCGGTTCCCTCTCCATAGCTGTCAGTGATGTGATAGTTGACTCCCTGATTGTGGAACGGGTAAAAGCGGAATCCCAGGCCGATGCAGGTTCCTTACAATCGCTTTGCTGGGGTACTTCAGCACTGGGAGGTCTGATAACAGCATATTTTAGCGGTCTGCTGCTAGAGCATTTTACTACACGTACTGTATTTTGGATTACCGCATTATTCCCTTTGATCATCTGTGCGATCGCTTGGTTAATTACTGAGTCACCGATTAGCAAAGATGCCCAAGATAATAATACCAAAATCCTCACAATCACACATCAACTAGGGCAACTACGCCAAGCCCTGAGCCAAAAAGCTATTTGGCTACCAACAGCATTTATCTTCATCTGGCAAGCTACCCCAAGCGGCGAATCAGCCTTTTTCTTCTTCTCAACCAACGAACTACACTTTCAACCGGAATTTTTAGGGCGCGTGCGGTTGGTGACGAGTTTTGCGTCTTTAATTGGAGTTTGGATTTTTCAACGTTTTCTCAAAAGTGTCCCCTTTCGAGTAATTTTTGGTTGGAGTACAGTTATTTCATCGGTTTTGGGAATGACAATGCTACTGCTAGTGACTCATACCAATCGACTTATGGGGATAGATGACCACTGGTTTAGTTTGGGTGATAGTCTAATTCTGACAGTGATGGGGCAAATCGCCTTTATGCCAGTTTTGGTGCTAGCAGCAAAACTTTGTCCCTCTGGAGTAGAAGCTACATTTTTTGCCTTGTTAATGTCAGTGTTGAACTTAGCAGGCTTGGTTTCTTCAGTATTTGGGGGAATAATCATGCATACATTGGGAATCACAGAAACTAACTTTGAAATGTTATGGCTACTAGTGTTGATTACTAACCTTAGCACCCTATTGCCGTTGCCATTTCTTAACTGGCTACCAAATGCTGAAGAATACACTGAAACATCGTCATTACAAACAGCTTCAATAAATAATGGAAAACAAGTGTTTGTGTCAGATTTGATATCTGAAGTTGATACTCCAAGCAACCCAAATTAAAAGCAGTTAATTCACCCCTTTCTTAAGTAAGTGGGCGTGAACAATTAAAAGTTTGTAGTCTGCGCTTTAGCGTTTTAGTGCTAAATACGACGAATAACGCTAAAACGCTATTACAAGCAAAAAATCACTTATACACTAATTCAGAAATAAAATTGTAACAAAAACTACAAAATCCCGGATTTCCCAAAAAAAGAGGATAATCTAGTAATCCACCACCTTAATTTTGAAGAGTACGTAGTCAGCACTTTAGTGCTATCTTCAGCGCTGAAGCGCTGACTACATACCGCGCAATATTTGTGTGGCAGATCTACAGGAATATATATTTAGTTAGTTCGCGAAAATACCGCAATGAGGAGAAAATTTGATGATTGCAACACCTTTACGTCCCCAGGAACCGCCTTCTCCAGCCCATATTTGCCCTTTTGATCAAGCCTGTAGCTACCTAGAAGCTGCGGCTAAAGAGTTACAGCTAAACCAAGGGATTGTCGAAATCCTCAGTCACCCGCGCAAGGTGGTGACAGTTTCCATTCCCGTGAAACTCGATAATGGTGATGTGCAGGTTCTTGCTGGACATCGGGTGCAGCACTCCAATATTTTAGGCCCCTATAAAGGAGGAATTCGTTACCACCATGCTGTGACACTGCGAGAAGTGTCAGCATTAGCAATGCTAATGACATGGAAATGTGCATTATTAGGTATCCCCTATGGTGGTGCTAAAGGGGGTATTGCCATAGATCCCAAACGCTATAGTTCAAACGAATTAGAGCGCATCACTCGTCGTTACACCAGTGAGTTAATTAAAGATATTGGCCCTGCTGTAGATATACCCGCACCAGATATGGGTACATCTGCTCGTGAAATGGCTTGGATGATGGACACTTATTCTGTGAATGTTGGTCATGCGGTGCCAGGTGTTGTCACTGGTAAACCGCTATCTATTGGTGGTTCGCGAGGAAGGGAAATGGCAACAGGACGCGGTACAATGATTATTGTTCGTGAGGCGTTAGCCGAACAAGGTAAATCTCTCCAAGGAGTGCGAGTAGTTATCCAAGGTTTCGGTAATGTGGGAGGTGCAGCGGCTGAATTACTACACCAAGCAGGAGCAAAAATTATTGCTGTCTCCACTGGTGGCGGGGGAGTATTTTCCGTAGATGGTTTGGATATTCCCACATTGAAAGCCTACGCTGCTGAAAACGGCAAAACTGTTGTAGGTTATCCACAAGCAACACCCATTAGCAATGAAGATTTATTAACTTTACCCTGTGATGTCTTGATCCCAGCCGCTTTAGAGAACCAAATCACTGAAGAAAATGTCAATCAAATCCAAGCGCAGATAATTGCAGAAGCAGCAAATGGCCCAATAACTCTGGAGGCGAACTTGTCGCTAGAGGCACGGGGTGTGACGGTGTTACCGGATATTTTAGCAAATGCTGGTGGCGTGGTGGTCAGTTATTTGGAGTGGGTGCAAGGTCTTTCCTATCTATTTTGGGATGAAGAACGTGTGAACCGGGAAATGGAACACTTAATGGTACAGGCTTACCGTCAAGTGATGCAACAGTCGCAACAGCGACAGGTTAATCTACGATTAGCAGCTTATACCTTGGGCGTGGGTAGAGTTGCTCAGGCGCTGACTGATAGGGGTATTTATCCTTAATTGTTTGTGGTGTGATCCAGATACCGTGAACAGCTCAGTCAACCCAAACCAAGTACCGCATTTTGTCCCCCAAACCCAAAACTAAAACATAGCACCCGCTGAATTTTACTTTGACGTGCAGCCATCACTAGATCCAAATCAAATTCTGGTTGCTGCAATCCTACACATGGCGGTAAAATTTGATGTTGCAAAGCCAATAGGGAAAAAGCCACACCCAAAGCCCCGGATGCTCCTAGGGTATGTCCTGAACTTCCCTTTGTTGAACTAACTGCCACTTTTTGGGGAAATAACCTCTGTATAACCATACTTTCTATACGGTCATTAAGGAGAGTAGCTGTACCGTGAGCATGAATATAATCAATATCAGCTGATGTCAGATAACTACGTTCTAGACATTGCTTGACAGCCGCGATCGCACTTTTTCCCTCAGGGTCTGGAACATTACTATGATATGCGTCATTTGTCAATCCAAAACCAAGAATTTCACCATAAATCTTTGCCCCACGTTTCCCAGCCAATTCTGCTGATTCCAGAACAAACACAGCACCACCTTCACCCAATACTAAGCCTTGACGATGCAAATCAAAGGGATAAGCCCCGGTTTTTGCCAAAGCACCCATTTGCTGAAATCCCGTCAAAGTCAGAGGTGTAATCGGTGCTTCCACAGCCCCAGCAATGACACGCTGACATTCTCCAGTTTGCACGAGATTAGCAGCCTGAGCGATCGCCCAAATTCCAGTAGCACAAGCAGTCATCGGTGCTAAAACAATCCCATTACTACCGATTTGTCGTGCAGATGCGATCGCATTCATGTGGGGCAAGGTTTCTAACCAATCTTCTAAACAGACTTCCTCTGCATCAGAGGAGCGGGAGGAACATAAAAATCTCCCCCTCTTCCGCGCTAGCACCTCCCAGTCAGCCTGATGAGAGCGACTAGAACCAATAACTACACCACAATCAGGCAAAGGTGCAACCAATCCAGCATCTTTTACGGCAGCAGCAACAACTCGCTCAGTTAAAGTTCTCAAGTTTGCTGGTTGTTGAGCAATTAAGCCTAGAGGAAGTGGTGCAATTTCTGGAAATGGTTGATGGAACTGAATTCCCGATTTACCAGCTATCAACTTTTGCCAGCTATCCTCTAGGTTTTCGCCTAAAGCCGAAATTAAACCAATACCAGTAACAACAACCTTAACCAATTTGAAATTTGGGAATGGGAATGGGGAATAGGGAGAGGGATGGGGAGAATAATAACTCCACGCCCAGGCGCCTCCCCCCATCTCTGATTAACCGCCAGTTTTCAGGTTTTCTGCACCTTTGGTGACTTTAGCGGTGTCAATGCGATCGCCTTGTTGAATTTTGTTCACTACATCAAAGCCTTGGGTGACATTACCAAAGACAGCGTAGTTACCATCTAAAAATCCCAGATCTGCTAGAGCAAAGTAAAACTGGGAAGAAGCAGAATCGGGTTGTTGCGATCGCGCCATTGCTACTGCACCTTGTTTATGCTGTAACTCAGGTGGTTTCTTTATACCTGCCTGCTCCAATGTTTTACTGTAAATTGTGGTTGCTTCCCCTTTAACCTTAATTTCTAAAGGTATATAGCGCTCATTCCCCGTTTTGGGATCAATAAAACCACCTGTTCCCAATCTATTTGCTGGAAATTTCGGGTCTTTCCCTTGTGGATCGCCGCCTTGCACCACAAATGGTTGGGGATCGCGCACAACACGATGGAACACTAACCCATCATACACACCCTTTTGCACTAAATCTACGAAGTTACCAGCTGTAATCGGGGCATTGGTGCCGTCTACTTCGATAGTAATCGGCGAACCTTTAACCGTTATCACCACAGTAGCTGTCCCTTCAAGCCGTGGTAAATCTTTCATTCCAGGAATACTCTCACTCTTAGTTTCTGATACTGATGTTGCTTCAGTAGTTGTTTTACTGCTTGTCTCTGTTGCTTGCAAAGTAGCTGTAGAGGCTGGATCAGAAGCTTTAGAAACTCCTTGCTGCCCTGAACATCCTCCTAACATCAAAGCACCAACCATCAAAAGAGCAACCAAAAATTGTGGAAGTTTTAACCGCATTACCAATTACTGACTCAACCACCGTATCTTAATGCATGGATTGGGGGATTGGGCATTAGGCATTGGTAAAATTGCTTCCTCATCCCCTCAGTCCCCATCTCCCCACGCCCCATACCCCATGCCCTTAAAGTCCTTCCAAAGGAACTCCCAAAAAGCGGGCTAATTCTGCGCCTTGAGTTTCCAATTCTGTTAAGGATAATGGTTGACCTACCCTTGTTAAAGGAATGTCTCGCCGTCCCTTAACCCGTAAATAGATGGCTCGAACAGGATTCAGCCCTTCTTTGACAGTAATTCGCACAGATTGGACATCTTGGATGCGTCCATCAATTTCAACGCGACGGTTTTTACCTGGAAATCCGTTGCGGAAAATTTTGATGGTGCCATTGTCTTGATTAAATTCGTTGTATCCCCCTCCTAAGTCCCATAAAATCACTAGCCATAGGTATAAGGCTAAAAGCACACCAGCAGCGCCATATAACCCCATAACTAAGCCTTGGGGGACAAATATTAGTTGAGTTGGATCTGTGACTATGAGTAAATTGACTTTCAGGTAACTAGATATGCCTGCCAGCAAAAAGCCTGTGGCTCCCAAGGTAACGATAGTTGCCCACCAGTAGTTGCTGAACCGACGAGAGCCGAGAACATTTTGATGCAGGACGCGATCGCTCTTGTTAATTGTTGATGCCGTCATTAAACTACCTTGGCCCGTGAGATATTCACTATACAAAGTCTGCCATCTTAGCGTTACCTCTTGCAAGTTGGATTGGGGATTGGAGATTGGGAAAAAACTTGACTATGCCCTATGCCCTATGCCCCATTCCCAATAAACTTTGTGATATTTCTGAGAAAAGTTGTGTCAGATTGTAAAATTTCTGATATTCATAATATTTATATAGCTTCGTGTTCAATACCTGATTCACTTGGGTACTTGAGGCAAAAACACGAACGAATGTGATAAGTTAAGAATCATTAAGTTACCACAAACTAGGTAACTAGCAAATGGTACGGGTAATGGCATAACCCTGAGAAAAGCTGACTTTCGCAAGCAGCAAGTTCTCAGAATCTCGGATGCTCTCAGGCGACTGAGTTTGTCAAAAAGACGTTAATTCCTCACGGCAGCTTATGGAAGAAACCACACTACTTGCTACCCTTCGGCAAACTCGAAGTAGTACGAGCCGGGAAAACAGTCCTCAGTGCTGGACTTACCATGCTGCCAAAAAAAACGTGGCAATTTTAGTAAAAAAGAGGATTTTAGTTCAA